>JAYSWW010000494.1:0-2559 GCA_043717805.1 Ferruginibacter sp. | reverse complement strand
AAGTAATTTATCCCTGACAAAACCACCAATAACATAACAATCCATTTCCAGGGAACGGGCTGCTTCACTGATCTTTTTCAGAATCGTTGATTCATTTGGGGAGCAATTGATGTGCATATCAGCAAAAATAGTTCAAAGTTTGAAGTTTGTCCGAAAGACTCCGGACTCTTTCGGAGAGGTTCGGGGTTTTAGAGCCTTAACTTCAAACCTCAAACAAGAGATAAAAACCGGTATCAAGTTTATGGCACATTAGTTGACAATTATTACTTCCACTCAAAAATTACGCTTATAACTGACTAATTTTGCCAAAATGGCAACCTAAAAAAATACTATGGATAAAAATTTTTATTTGAACAATGCTGAAGAGGAAATGGAATTTATGCCCATCATCCCGCTGAATGAAGATGATGATGAAAACGCCGACGGGCAACTGATACCGGAAATCTTACCACTTTTACCATTGAGAAATACCGTATTATTCCCCGGTGTTGTAATTCCCATTACAGTTGGACGTGATAAGAGTATCAAGGCTGTAACGGATGCTTACAAGGCTGACAAATTGGTAGGCGTAGTGGCACAAAAAGACAGCAATATTGAAGAACCTACTGTTAGTGACCTGGAAGATATTGGTACAGTTGCAAAAATTGTGAAGTTGATCAAAATGCCTGATGGCGGTACCACGATCATTATACAGGGACGTAAGCGTTTTAAGATAGAAGAAATTGTTTCTGAAGACCCTTATTTTAAAGCAAAGGTCAAGGTATTGGATGATGAAAACCAGTCGAATGACCCTGATTTTAAAGCCATGGTGAGCAGCATCAAGGACCTGGCCGGCCAGATCGTTGGCCTTTCTCCCAACCTTCCCAGTGAGGCTGCCATCATATTAAAGAATATTGAGAACCCTTCTTTCCTGATACATTTTGTAAGCAGTAACCTGAACAGCGACCTGAAACAAAAACAGAAGCTGCTAGAGATCAGTAACCTAAAGGCCCGTGCCGAATTGCTGATGAACCTGATGCATACCGAACTGCAATACGCAGAACTGAAAAACAAGGTTACCAATAAAACCCGTGCTGAACTTGACAAACAACAGCGGGAATATTTTTTACAGCAGCAGATGAAAGCCATCAAGGATGAACTGGGCGGTGACAATGTTGCTGAAGTAAAAGAAATGCAGAAAAAAGCGGAAACCAAAAAATGGCCCGCTGCAGCAAAGGACATGTTCACCAAAGGCGTGGAGAAATTAGAACGCATGCATCCATCCACCCCGGATTATTCTGTGGTGTACAATCACCTGGACCTGATGCTTGACCTGCCCTGGGAATCCTATACAGAAGATTCCTATGACCTGAAAAAGGCAAAAAAGATACTGGATCATGACCATTATGGCATGGACAAAATAAAAGAACGCATATTAGAATATTTAGCGGTGTTGAAATTAAAAGGCGATATGAAAAGCCCGATCCTATGTTTCATCGGCCCACCCGGAATTGGTAAAACCAGCCTTGGTAAAAGCATTGCAGCAGCCATCAGCCGCAAATATGTAAGGGTAAGCCTGGGCGGTTTGCATGATGAAAGTGAGATCCGCGGCCACCGCAAAACCTATATTGGCGCCATGCCCGGAAGGATCATTCAATCTATCCGGAAGATCAAATCGAGCAACCCGGTCATGATCCTTGATGAAATTGACAAAGTAGGCGCTGATAACCGGGGTGATCCATCTTCCGCACTGCTGGAAGTGCTTGATCCGGAACAAAACAACAGTTTTTATGATAATTATTTAGAACTTGAATACGACCTTAGTAAGGTTTTGTTCATTGCAACTGCAAACAGCCTGGCAAGTATTCAACCTGCTTTGCGAGACAGGCTTGAGATCATTGACCTCAGTGGTTATGCCATTGAAGAGAAGATCGAAATTGCAAAACGCCACCTGGTTCCCAAGCAAAAAGAAATGCATGGGCTTACAGTTGGTTCTGCTGGAAATCCGCCTGGTTTTAAATTGAGTGACAATGTGCTGGAAAAGATCATCACCGATTATACCCGTGAAAGCGGCGTACGGGAACTGGATCGCCAACTGGCCAGTGTAATGCGTTACCAGGCCAAGGAACTGGTAATGAAAGGAAAATTAAAAGCTACTATTACTGTAAATGATATAGAAAAGATCCTGGGGAGGGCACGTTACAGCAATGAACTGTATAAGATGGCCAATATGCCCGGAGTAGCAGTTGGACTGGCCTGGACTTATGTTGGCGGCGATATCCTCTTTATTGAAGCTCAATTGAGTGAAGGAAAGGGTGAATTGAAACTAACCGGTAACCTGGGCAATGTAATGAAAGAGAGCGCCAGCACAGCACTTACCTGGCTGGAAGCCAATGCAAAAAAAGCAGGAATTGACCCAAAGGATTTCCACAGAAAAGATGCTCATATACATATTCCGGAAGGTGCCGTTCCCAAGGATGGCCCCAGTGCCGGGATAACCATGATGACCTCTTTGGCCAGTGCATTTACCGGCAGGAAGATCAAACCATTCCTGGCAATGACGGGTGAGATAACACTGCG
>JAYSWW010000493.1:0-2561 GCA_043717805.1 Ferruginibacter sp. | reverse complement strand
GATCGACAGCGGCGAAAAAGATGATAAGATCATTGCAGTTGCCTCAAAGGACCCTTCTGTAAATCACATCACAAATATCAATGAATTGCCCTCCCATTTTTTTGCTGTGCTAAAAAATTATTTTGAACAATATAAAGTTCTTGAAAATAAAAAAGTAGAGATCGATGACTTCCAGGATAAAGAAACGGCATACAAAGTAATTGAAGGCGCCATATCATTTTACAAAACCAGGTTCCCGGTTACACATGCATAAAAATAACAACCATATGGATATACAATCAATTTTATTACTCGTTCTGGTAGGAATTGCTGCCGGAATGCTGAGCGGCCTTGTAGGTGTTGGCGGAGGAATAATAATTGTGCCGGCACTTGTATTGATCCTGGGCTTTTCCCAAAAAATGGCCATGGGTACATCTTTGGGTATATTGTTGCTTCCGGTGGGAATATTGGGTGTTATGCAATATTATAAACAAGGTTATGTAGACATAAAGGTTGTTCTGATCATTTCGGCTGCCTTTTTATTCGGAAGCTATTATGGAAGCAAATTCGCCCTGAGCCTTCCCCAGGATACCATTAAAAAAGTATTTGGCGTATTCATGATCATCATAGCTATAAAACTTCTTTTCTTTGATAAGAAGAAAATATCCGGGCCGGAAAAAAAACAGGAAACTTCGGAACAACCTCTTCTGCATTCCTGATCATATTACGGCAAT
Source organism: Ferruginibacter sp. (assembly GCA_043717805.1). Lineage (GTDB taxonomy): Bacteria > Bacteroidota > Bacteroidia > Chitinophagales > Chitinophagaceae > Ferruginibacter. Next base: position 1,848 of record JAYSWW010000493.1, on the reverse strand, counting down.
CAACTTATGGAAATCGCTGTTGATTTCATCTAAGCAATAAATAAATCCCAGATCGAATTATTTTGAGCCATCGCAATTACGACAATATAGACGATAAAGAACTATTACACCGTTACAATCAAGACGGCAATAATGAATGGTTAGGCATATTGCTTCAGCGATATACCATGCTGCTATTTGGGGTTTGCATGAAATATTTAAAAAATGAAGAAGAAGCGAAAGATGCCGTTCAGCAGGTTTTTTTGAAAGTGATCCATGAATTACAAAAATACAAAGTTGAATATATCAAAAGCTGGTTATACATGGTTGCAAAGAACCATTGCCTGATGAAATTAAGAGATAAAGGGAAAATAACTTATGAGATAAATGACAGGCTCCATGTTGCCCCGAATGAAAACCTCGATATAAGCCAACTGAAAGAAAAAGAAAATATACTGGAAAAGATGGAACAGGCACTTAAAACACTGAACAAAGAACAACAGCTTTGTGTAACTTTGTTCTATTTTGAAAAAAAAAGTTACCAACAGGTTGCCGATCACACCGGATACAGTTTGATGCAGGTGAAAAGCCATATTCAGAACGGTAAAAGAAATTTAAAATTACAATTGGAAAGTTCACAACAATATGAGTAACGACCTGAAAGACATATTATCCAACCTGAACAAAGATATTGAGCAGGAAAAACTCCTTCAGTACCTCAACCGTAACATGTCTGATACGGAACAGCACATTTTTGAAAAACAAATGAATGACGATGAATTTATGAATGATGCTGTGGAAGGATTGCAATCCATAGAGCATAAAAATAAGATCGAAGGCCTGGTGCAGCAAATGAATGCAGACCTGAAAAAGCAACTGGAGAAAAAGAAAAAAAGAAAAGAAAAAAGAACGCTTACCCAACAACCCTGGATCTATTTCAGCATTATACTGGTATTGTTATTGATCGTGATCGCTTACCTGGTAATTAAAACGATCTCGTAGTTCATGCACATGCCTGACGTTGTACCAATGCAACCATTGGTTGCAGTGAAGTTACGATAGCAGTATGACTGATGTACGGTAAGATCTGTATGATATCCCCTTTTTTATATGACCTCGGCTTTCCTTCAAAGTTCATAGTACAACTCCCTTCGATCAAATACAGGTATTCTACAAAGTCATCATGCATTTCTGCATCATGACCTTTTTTGGCATGCACAATGAAATTGGTAACCTGGTTGGTTGAAGGCAGATCTGTAATAAATAAATTTTCAAATTCTTCTACAGGACCAGAGATCTTTTTTGCAGTGATCCATGATGCAAGTATTGATGTATCCATCACATCTTTTATCAAAGGTGCATATACAGTATCAGCTTTGGCAGATTGTTCATAAACAGACAACATCAGCCTCTGCTTCACAGCAGGGGAAGGTTGCAGTTGGTTTGCAAAAAAATAATCTTCAAGGGAAATCCGAATTTTTTCAATCTCAGTTTTAACGGATGGGTATGTTTGAGCATATTGTTCAATTACTACAATTTCTTCTGCCGAGCAAAAACCAAGGCAATAATTCTCTAAAATTCCTGAAGAAATAAATGCGTTAATATCCATCACTCAAAATTACTGGTTTTTAAAAACCCAATTGCATAAAATAAAAAACCGGCTTATAGGTATAAGCCGGCATGTATGCTTTAAAAACCGATTAAGGCTTTTTTGTTTCCATTACTTTGTTAGCTCCTTCTTTAACTTTATCGCCAGCTTCTTTCATTTTGTCTCCTGCTTCTTTCATTTTATCTCCTGCTTTGTCCATCATTTTGTCAGCACCTTCTTTCATTTTATCACCAGCTTTTTCCATCATGCTGCTGGCTGTA
>JAYSWW010000492.1:0-2564 GCA_043717805.1 Ferruginibacter sp. | reverse complement strand
AACCGCTTAAGGTACATGTACCGTATGCAAATAGCGATCGGTAAAATGAAGATAGAAGATAAAACACCTTATGCAGCCATCTATGATGAAATATTTATTGGCTTTGGAAAAAATGTAAATGAGAATGTTTTTGACCAGAACCGGCTGGCCATTTTACTGGGTTACCGGTTTAATAAAAATTTCAGGATAGAAGCTGGATTTTTTCAGCAGATTCTTCAGCTGGGCAGGGAGGTAAATAACCGCAATGTGTTTCAGTACAATAACGGAATTATTCTGAATAGTTATTTCAATTTTGATCTGAGTAAAAAATAATTTTTTCAATGGCATTCCATTTTCTGGTCAATTTCCCCCAGGTACGGATGAACAGAAATAATAAACCCGTGGTCACACACGAACACTATATTGAAGGGGAAGAAAATTTACCAAAGAATGCTTTGTAACAAATAAACCCGAAAAAGGAACTTATGGCGTTATAAAAGAATGCCCCTATCTTTTACTTTTTATTCTTACCCGCAGCCCCTACATTTGTTCTCAGATATGAAACCATTTGAAAAAATATTACAGGATAATAAAGAATGGGCTGCACAAATGCTGTTGGACGATCCCAATTACTTTAAACGCCTGGTAGAAATCCAAAGTCCTGAAGTATTATGGATCGGCTGCAGTGACAGCAGGGTGCCTGCAGACAAAATTACAGGAACCGACCCGGGTGAGATTTTTGTACACCGAAATGTGGCCAACCTTGTTGTACATACTGACCTTAACTTATTAAGTGTATTACAATATGCCGTAGAAGTATTAAAAGTAAAACATGTGATCGTATGTGGCCACCACAACTGCGGTGGTATCAGGGCTGCATTAAAGAACCAAAGCCTTGGCCTGATTGATAAATGGCTGTGGAATATTAAAAACGTGTATAACCAGTATAAAGATGAGATCAATTCACTTGACAATGAAGATGCCCGGGTAGACCTATTAACAGAATTGAATGTAAAAGAACAGGTGCTGAACCTGGCTAAAACATCTGTTATTCAAAAAGCCTGGAAAAACAGGAATGGCCCCGACTTACATGGCTGGGTTTATGATCTAAGAGATGGTATTATAAACCCGGTTTATGATATGCCATCTGGCAGTAAAATTGATGATATTTTCGAGTACGATAATCTCTAGTGCATCTTAATCCCTAAATCTTTCGGATTAACTTTTAGCCTTAAATTTATGTATTGCATTCCTGGTAAACTCACTCAGCACCAGTTTACCGCTGATGGCAGCCCTTTCCCTCAATAACTCATCCCAATGTTCTGTTCCCTTCCAGAATATTTTTTTCATGGCCTTCATGGCTTCGGGGTTTGAGTGTGCAAGCGTATTAGCCAGCCGGTAAACGGCCTCATCCATATTTTCAGCCGTTTCGTGTATCTCCGAATAAAGTCCCTTGCGTTTTGCCCAGTCTGTACTGCGCCAGGTGCCTGCATCAATGGCCAGTGTGCTGAACGCCGCTGTACCAATTTTTCTTTCAACGGCCGGCCCCACCACAAAAGGGCCGATGCCCACAGCCAGTTCACTCAATTTAACCTCAGCGTGATTCGTGGCAATTGCATAATCAACAGATGCTGCCAGGCCCACGCCGCCGCCAACACATTTACCCTGGATCCTGCCGATAATGAACTTCGGGCATTTACGCATAGCATTGATCACATGCGCAAAACCACTGAAAAATTTTAACCCCTCTGCTTCTGTTTTTATTGCCATCAGTTCATCAAAGCTGGCTCCCGAACAAAATGTTTTATCCCCGGCGCTTTTTAAAATGATCACCTTCGTTTCATCATGCGTTCCGGCAAAATGAATTTCACGGGCAAGCTCTTCCAAAATTTTCCCGGGTAACGAATTGCTTTGCGGATGAAAAAACTCAATGGTATTGATACCATGTTCAATATGAGATGTTACATATTCATTGGAATTCATAAAAGTTTATTTCTAGGATAAATTTATAAAAACTTATTTATACTTTTTAGCTACCATTGTTAATATTGTTGCCACTCCTGTTATTTCATTGGCTTCATCAAAAAATTCTACCAGCCATTTCACAATTCCTTTATCAATATCGTCGCCACGTTTAAAGTCTTCCGGTTTTTCAATAACCCTTTTATCATTGGGTAATTTTTCTTTGCATGTAAAGCGGATATGAATTTCGGTACCGGGATATACTGGTTTGGTAAACCTCAGTTCATCAATGCCATAATTCAGCAGCACTGGGTTCTTTTCGTAGCTATCTACAAACAACCCGGCAGCGATGCTCATAATAAAATATCCATGCGCCACCTGCTGCTCAAACATGGTGCCTTCAAAATTGGTTGTTTTAATATGTGCATAAAAATGATCGCCGCTTAAATCAGCAAATCGGTCAATATCTTCGGAAGTGATCATTCTTTTTTCTGTGATTACCTGGTCTCCTACCTGTAGTTCTTCAAAATATTTTGTGAACGGGTGTTTGCCGGGTTCTTTTCCTGCAGCATATTGTTGATAAACATTTGTGATCGCTGTAATGGTTGTTGGCGAGCCTTGCA
>JAYSWW010000491.1:0-6554 GCA_043717805.1 Ferruginibacter sp. | reverse complement strand
CCTGTTCACATAAATACGGAGATTCATCGCCATGAAGCTGCACAACATCAAGGCTATAGTCTTCTATGGTTTCCATTATATCATCAAATTCAGCATTTACAAATACGCCAACTTTTTTAATATCCAGGTCAGCATCTATCAATTCATGTTTCAATAATTTATCTCCTGCATAACGGGGGGAATTTTTGAAAAAGATCAGTCCTGCAAAATCAACTTCCAGTCCATCCAATTGTTGCAATTGTTTCATTGTGGTAATACCACAAACTTTAATATTCATATCAAGCGTTTTTGTTTTTAATATTATTTCTCTCCCGGTTTATAAGACAGGATTTTTTTTCAAAGTAATTTGACAAAGTTACCGAAAGCTTTCCCGGGATCAGGTTCTTTCATGAATGTTTCTCCGATTAAGAAACCCCTGTACCCGGCTGTTTTCAGATTATGTATGGTTTTGGTGTCGCTGATACCACTTTCAGCAATTTTTAGTTTGCCGAGCGGAATTAATTTACCAAGCCTGAGTGACCGGTTGATATCAACTTTAAAGGTTTTTAAATTGCGATTGTTTATTCCTATCATATCTATTTCCCTGCAAATATGCCCCAATTCCTTTTCATCATGTATTTCCAGCAACACTTCCATTCCAAGTTTTTTTGCCTGCACAGACAATGCTTTTACTTTTGCTTTGGATAAACAGGATGCAATTAATAAAACAACATCAGCCCCCATTGCTTTTGACACGATCAACTGGTAAGGATCTATGATAAAATCTTTCCTGAGAATGGGAATATTATTTTCCCTTGCAAGAACCAGGTCGTTTGAACTGCCTCCGAAAAAATGATTGTCGGTAATAATTGACAACCCGCTTGCTCCATATTTTGTATAAGCCTTTGTTACTTTCCTGATATCAGCATCCCGGTTAATAAATCCTTTGGAAGGCGATTTTCTTTTAAACTCGGCAATGATGCCCGAACCGTTATCATCTTCCAAAGCCTTTTTCAAAGAGAAGCATTTCCGTTTGAAGAGTGAACTTTTTATGAGTTCTTTTTCAGGAAGTAAAATTTTCCTGACTTCAATTTCTGCTTTTTTGTATTCGATGATCTGGTTTAGTATATTCATCATTTAACTGATTAAAGATTGAAAACTTTTATACGCCGAACCGCTTTCAAGGCTTTTTACAGCCAATTGGTAACATGTTTCGTAGTCACTGTATTTTCCTGTGCATTGCAATCCCATTGCTGCATTGGCTATAACCACTGCATTTTGTGCCCAGGATCCTTCTCCCCTGATTATTTTTAAAAATATTTTTGCAGCTTCTTCCACAGTTGCTCCACCATAAATATCTGAAGCAGCAACCGTACGTTTTCCCAGTATCTCCGCACTCATGATCTTTTCCCCATCTTTGTTTATGATCTTTGTATCGCCTGTTAAAGATATTTCATCATACCCATCCAGGCTGTGAATGATTGTAAATTGTGTATTTCCTTCCTGCAGCATATAATTATAGATCCTTGCCATCTCCAGGTTATATACGCCTATCAACCGGTATTGAGGCGAAGCAGGATTTACCATCGGACCAAGCATATTGAAAAACGTACGAACAGCAAGGCTTTTGCGGATTCCTGCAACTGCCTTTAATGCCGGGTGAAAAAGCGGGGCGTGCAGGAAGCAGATTCCCGCATTTTCGAGTTCATTTTTAAGTTCATCCGTACTTGTCTTAAACCGATACCCGAGTTGTTCCATAACGTTGGAAGAACCGCTGACAGATGTTGCAGCATAATTGCCATGCTTGGCAACTTTATTGCCGGTGCCGGCCACAATAAAACTACTCAGGGTAGAAATATTAAAAGTATTTTTCCCGTCTCCGCCTGTACCCACCATATCCAATAATTCAAAATCAGACAAGTCAACCGGCATGCACAATTCCATCAGTGCTTCTTTAAATCCCTGGAGTTCCTCAATGGTAATACTTCGCATAAGGTATACCGTAATGAATGAAGCAATTTCACTTTCATTGCAGGTACCTTTGGAAATATTTACCAACACTTCCTTTGCCTGACTGCGGGTAAGGGTTTTGTATTCGAAGAGTTCATTTAATATTTTTTTCATTCCTGGTTTTTAAAATTACAAGTGTGCCGTTTTTAATTCATGTACTCATTTCTTCAGTTGTACAAAGTCACAAATACATTTGGGAACCGGTCAATTTCTTAACCAATTCCTTATCATCGTTTCCCCGCAGGGTGTTAAAACACTTTCGGGATGAAACTGTACCCCTTGTACATCCAGGTTTTTATGCTTCATTCCCATGATATAATTATTATTGTCGATCGCAGTTATTTCAAGTTCGGCCGGCAGGTCTTTATTGGATACGATCCAGCTGTGGTATCTGCCAACTTCAATGGTTTCATCAAGGCCCTGGTATAATTGCCCGTTGGTATCCAGTATTTTTACAGGCGTTGCCACTCCATGAAAAACGGTTTCGAGGTTTATTAGTTTTGCCCCAAAAGCCTCCCCGATTGCCTGGTGGCCCAAACATACGCCCAGTATTGATTTTGTTGCTGCATATTCTTTTATGAGAGACAATAACAATCCTGCTTCCTGCGGAATGCCCGGGCCGGGGGATAAAATGATCTTGTCATAATCATTTACTTTCTCAAGGGCAATTTCGTCACTCCGGTATACATCCACTTTTGTATGCAGGATCTTTTCAACAAGGTGTACCAGGTTGTAAGTGAACGAATCATAATTATCAAACAACAATATTTTGGTCACGTAGTTCTATTTAATGGTTTATAGTTTGTGCGATGCTGATCGCTGATTTCAGAGCCCCTAACTTATGATTTACTTCCTGCAATTCACTTTGAGGATCGCTTTTAACAACAATACCTGCTCCCGCCTGGCAAATCAAAGTATTGTTCTTACTTAAAAATGTCCTGATCAAAATGGCATGATTACAACTTCCGTCAAAACCAATAAAACCTATTGCTCCGCCATAAAAGCCCCTGTTGATATTTTCAGTTTCGTCAATGAGTTGCATCGCTTTATATTTTGGCGCCCCGCTCAAAGTCCCGGCCGGGAAAGTACTGCCTAAAATGTTAAATGGATTTCTTTCTTCGCCAATCTTGCCCTGTACTTCACTTACCATGTGTATCACATGAGAATAATATTTTATTTTTTTAAACCCCGTTACCTCAACCTGGCTGCAAAACCTGCTCAGATCATTCCTTGCAAGGTCAACCAACATCACATGTTCTGCATTTTCTTTGCTGTCTTGCTGAAGTTCAATGGCAAGTTGTTTGTCGGTCTCATCATCAGCACTGCGTTTGAATGTACCGGCAATTGGATGTACAATTACTTTGTCGTTGTCTATGATAACCTGGCTTTCAGGAGATGAGCCCATTAATTTATAATCGCCGTAATCAAAATAAAAAAGGTAAGGGCCGGGATTGATGCTTCTCAACGCACGATAAACATTAAAATCATCACCGGTAAATCGCTGGCTGAACCGACGGCTCATAACAACCTGGAAAACGTCTCCCCTTTGGCAGGCATTTATGCCACGCTGCACCATATCCCGGTAATCATTGTCGTTGATACCAGACGTTTCTTCACCTGTTTTTTTAAAAGGAAAAAGTGGTACGTCTTTGCTTATGATCAGGCTTTCTACAGCAGCTAAATTGCTTTCCAGTCCTGCAAAATGATTTTCACAGATAAATAACTCGTCTTTAAAATGATTGATGACAATGACATATTGATAAAGCCTGTATCTCATCAGGGGGATTTCTGCAGATAACCCGGCTGCAGGTTTTTTATCCCGGAAAGTTATCTTTTCAAAAAACTGCACTGCGTCATAGGCAGTATAACCAAATAAGCCCTGTGCCATCCTTACCGTTTTTGTTTCTGATGGAATTACCAGGAATTTTTGCATGAATTTCCAAAGTATTGAAGGGACATCCGTATTATTTGTGACTGCAATTTTTTCCGGATTCTGGCCTGGTAATTTGAATTCAAAATTGCTCTTATCACTGATCTCAATTCCGGCTATTGCATTGATACCAATGATGGAATATGAATCATCTGCCGTATGAAAATCGGAGCTTTCAAGCAAAATGGTATCCCGAAACCTGTCTCGGAGGCGCAGGTAAATTCCAACAGGTGTATAAATATCTGCCGGTATTTTTTTGAAAGTTGTATTAAATTCGATTTGTTTCATAAGTGATCATTAAAAAACCCCGACAAGTGTGTCGGGGCCTGAATATATTATTAAATACATAAAATCAGTGACACATCAATATACGGATATGTGCCAACGCCAGTTTTTGATATTTAAGTTATTGTTCATCTTTGTACATGCAAATATGTGGCAGAAAGCTGAGAATAAAAAAATAATATTTTACCGGCCGTTAAACCTGGCCAGCGGTTAAATATTTTATTAAATATGCTGCCCTCTGAACCTGTTTTACCCTTGTTTTAAAAAGGGTGAAATAAATCGACAAATACATCATTTATAAAAAAATAAAACCTACTTTGTAAATGTGGTTTATGGAAAATTGTGTGAATTAATAATTATAAATTTTATTTTATGATCATCACAATATTTGGTGCCACAGGAATGGTTGGTAAACAATTGGTGAAACTTGCATTGATCAGGGAACATACTGTCAGGGCATTTGGCAGAAATGTATATACAAGTTTTGATATTCATGAACATTTACAATTGATACAAGGTGCATTGTTTGATGAAGACCAGGTGCTTGAAGCCTTAACAGGAAGCGATGCTGTTCTTTCCGTACTCGGAGGCGGATCAAATGGAATTGATAAAACACGTTCTTTGGGAATGAAAATCATTGTTGAACAAATGCAAAAAGCATCCATGAATAGGATTATAGCAGTTGGCGGGATGGGTGTATTGAATGATGCCGAAGATAAATTGATTCTGGATTCCCCGGATTATCCTCCTCAGTTTGTTGCTGTTGGGAAAGAACATTTAAAAGCATACGAACAATTAAAAAATACAAATCTGGACTGGACATTTGTTTGTCCGCCAAATATTACTGATGCAGCGGTGACAGGATCTTTTCATACATCTGCAACCTACCCTCCCATTCCCAATCAAATGAAAATAAATGCCGGAGACCTTGCAATGTTTATGTTGAATGAGCTTACAAATAATGAATATATCAAGCAACGTGTTGGTATTTCAAATTAGCCCAGCAACCTTCATTGATGATAAAAAAATACAAAGCCTGATACTTTAAGGAAGATTGGAGCATGTTGTTATATTTGCCCGAAATAATTAAAATTCATTTTATGAGAAAGATTTTTTTATTGCTATGTTTATTATCTGTTACGGGTTTGTTTGCCCAGGATGCCACCGAATATAAAATTCCACCAGAAGCGATCTATGACCTGGTAATGGCAAAGCCAACTCCATCTGTAAGTTTTGATCACAATGGCGAATGGATGATCATCATGGAAAGAAGCAGTATGCCTTCAGTGGAAGAACTTGCACAGCCGGAGTTACGCATTGCCGGTTTGCGTATAAATCCGAATAATTTCGGGCTAAGCAGAACGCCTTTTATCATCAATCTCATATTGAAGAATATCAAAACAGGAGCCGAATCTGCCATAGCAGGATTGCCCAACAATCTTAAAGCAGGAAATGTACAATGGAGCCCGGATGAAAATAAGATCGCTTTTACACACACATCAGATCATGCCATTGACCTTTACGTGATCGATGTAAAACAAAAAAAAGCTTCAAAGTTAAATAAGCACCCTCTTAATCTGATCAATGGAAGTTTTGACTGGATCGATGACAATTCATTGTTATACCAAACCATCGTAAAGCCATATACGATGGCACCTATAAAGCCATTGGCGCCCAAAGGACCGGTTGTGCAGCAAAACCTGGGGAAGGTTGCCGCCAGTGTTACTTACCAGGACCTGATCAAATCGCCCAATGATGAAGCCCAGTATGAATTTTTTGCAACAACCCAATTGGTAAGGAATGTGAACGGCATTGAAACAAAGATCGGCACTCCGGTAATTTTCAGCAGCATTGAAATTTCACCCGATCATAAATATTTGCTGATAGACAGGAACGATAAGCCTTATTCATACCTGGTACCCGCCGGTGGATTTAATTCAACCATTTACATAACGGATATGAATGGTAAACAAATAAAAGAGATCGCTAAAATACCCAGTTCCGAATTGGCACCAAGCGGATATGACAATGTTTTGAATGCCCCCCGTGCCCACCAATGGTTAAACAATCAACCGGCTACGATCGCATGGATTGAACCACTTGACAGTGGGCTGATAAAAAAGAAGGTTGAGTACCATGATGTTGCTTATACATTATCTGCCCCATTCATCAGTTCAGCCAAACCGTTGGTTAAAACAGCCATGCGGATGGCATCTGTATCTGATATCAATGATGAAATATACCTGGTAACCGAATACAGCCGGGTAAAACACCGGACCAAAACCAGTAAACTCAACCCGGCAAGTGCTGTTATGGAAGTGATCATTGACCGCAGTACAGATGATGCTTA
>JAYSWW010000050.1:0-2253 GCA_043717805.1 Ferruginibacter sp. | reverse complement strand
GTGGCCAGACGACTTTAAAATAAAACTGTTTTTCGAAAAAATAAAAAAATATGACTAAAGTTTATTTAGTATACGCAGATGTCTGGCCACTTTAGTGGCCTGACATCTGTAAGACAGGCAATACGATCTTTGACGCATGCACTTCATCATGATAAATTCTAATGGTTGCTTTTTGAAAGTCTGCTTCATCAGCATCCGGAATATGTATGAACTTTTGCGGGTTCCTGTCTACCAATGGAAACCAACTGCTTTGTACCTGAACCATGATCTTATGGCCTTTTTTAAAAGTATGAGCCACATCATTCAAATTGAATTTCACATTTGTGATCTTGTTGGGTTCAAATGCTTCAGGCATTTCAAAACTGTTGCGGAACTTACCCCTCATTACTTCAGCCCTTACAAGACGTTGGGCTCCCGCCATCTGGAAACCACGTGGAGCATTTTTTATATTGGGTTCATTGTCAGGCAATACATCGATCAGTTTTACAATAAAATCCGCATCTGTACCGGTAATGCTTACCTGCAGATCTGCCAGTATCTTTCCGGCGAGGCTTATATCTTCTGACAGGGTTTCAGTTTCATATACATGCACATCTGGCCTGAGGCCGGCAAAACGCTGATCTTCTGCCATGTATTCGTTGTTTCTCCAGGCATAGGTTCCATTGGTGTAAGGCACCGGCTTGGATGGATCACTTATATATTCATCAAAGCCATTGCTTTTATTAAGTGATAACCTGTTGTGATTGTTAAAATAATAATCAGTATTTGATATATTACGTGGTGGCCAGGAAAGATATTTTTTCCATTGATTGCTGCCGGTTTCAAATATGGTTGCTTCAGCTGCATTTAAATTTCCTTTGTCTTTTAAATAATAATTAAAAAAAACAGATTGTAAGGAATCTTGGAAATAATTGCTTGTATTGCTTCCAAATTCCTGTGTGGCAAATCTCGACCATTCACCGCCTGCCCAGGAACCATGCGTCCAGGGCCCCATGACAAGCCTGTTGTTGTTTTGTTTGTTTTGGTCTTCAATGGATGCATAGGTATTCAATGCGCCAAAAAGATCTTCTGCATCAAACCAGCCGCCCACGATGAGTGTAGGTATGGAAATATTTTTTAAATGCGGCCTGATGTTCCTTGCTTTCCAGTAATCATCGTAAGTATCATGTAGAAGGTATTCATTCCAGATATAGCTCTGATGATTAAAGTATTTTTCTGATTGTGTGTTTTTAACAGGGCCTAGTTTTAAAAAGAAAGAATAAACATCTTTAAAATTTACATTGAAAACAGCGGAAACATAGTCCTTAACCGGGCCAGTCCTGGATTTGCCGTAATAATTCATGAAACTGAAATTATCCAGTAAAAAAAAAGCGCCGTTGTGATTTACATCATCGCCAATGAATTCATCAGAAATTGGTGCCTGTGGGCTGACTGCCTTGATAGCCGGATGCGCTCCCGGTAAAGAGGCTGATGCATAAAATCCAGGGTATGAAATGCCATATAAACCAACCCGTCCATTGTTATTCTTAATATTTTTCAGCAACCAGTCAACTGTGTCATAGGTATCGCTGCTTTCATCTGTTTCTTTTTTATTTTTTTTATTGAAGATGACCGGTGTTACTTCAAGATTCGTTCCTTCGCTCATATAACGGCCACGCACATCCTGGTATACAAAAATGTATTTTTCCTTTAAGAGATTTGTATCCGGGCCAATACGGTTGGTATAGTTGGTATCACCATAAGGCCCGGCAGAGTAGGGGGTGCGTTCCATTAAGAAGGGATATTTTTCAGAAATATCTTTTGGAACATAAATAACAGTATACAATTTAATGCCATCTCTCATGCTGATCGTTGTATCGATCTTTGTGAAATTTTCTTTTACAAAATCCGGTTTGATCTGGGCATTTGATTCTATGGTAAAAAGCAATGTGATTGCCAGCAAAAATATTTTCATTATTTTTTTATTATGGGTAAGATGAATTTTGTCTGGTTGGTTGCATCGTGATATATTTTTATGGATGCTTTTTGAAAATCGCTGTCATTTGCTTTGTATATATCCATGAATTTTTGAGGGTTCCTGTCTGCCAGCGGGAACCAGCTGCTTTGAATTTGTATCATCAGGTGATGACCTTTTTTAAAAGTATGTGCTACATCGGGTAATTCAAATTTTACCCGGGTAGGCTTATTTGGAATAAATGCTTCCGGTTTTTCAAAACTGTTTCTGAATTTTCCACGCATGATCTCTCCCCTGAC
>JAYSWW010000490.1:0-6569 GCA_043717805.1 Ferruginibacter sp. | reverse complement strand
CTGAAACATCATCATTCAAACTACTGAAGATAAAAATCCTGATTCTTTGATAATAACGCCTGATCATTTTCCTGAATATTTTTTTCATTTTCAGGTGTGATTGATAGTGTATTTAATATCCGGCCTGATTATACCTGGCAATGTATCTGTGTTTGACCCCATGGCTTCGTTTAAAATTTCAAATTGAATAAAATCACTGACAGCATAAAGCAAGTAACGTTGGTTTTCTCCAAAGATCAACCTGAATTTATAGATACCTGTATTGAGTAAATGAGCCGGGATTTCTCCTGTAACTTCATAATCACCTTTTATGGAATCGGATTTATCTGTAATCACTGCCCCATGATGCAAGATCACCAATTCATCCAGGTTTATCAATTCAAAAGTTACTGCCAGGTTGATATCAGCTTTGTCATTGTAGAATTTCAATCGAAAAACAATTCCGGAGGAAATAGAAATAACGTCGCCGGATAAAGGCTCTACATTAAATGACAATATCCTGATATTCCCGTTCCCGGGCGCTTCATCGCGGTTGCCATTGTATTCAAAAAAAGTATTTGTATTATGGCTGTTTTGATAATAACTTATTGCAGCAATGGCATTGCCATTAAAAGTTTCAATTCCCTTTTCCAATACGATCCCCTTATTGCATAAAGTTTTTACAGCAGCAATGTTATGGCTCACAAACAACACGGTTCTGCCTTCTCCCCTGCTCACCTCCCCCATTTTACCCAGGCATTTTTTCTGAAACTCCGCATCACCAACCGCTAATACTTCATCTACGATCAGGATCTCAGAATCAAGGTGGGCAGATACGGCAAAGGCCAGGCGCACATACATTCCACTGCTGTATCTCTTAACAGGTGTGTCAATATATCTTTCCACGCCTGAAAATTGTACGATCTCATCAAATTTCCTGGTAATTTCTTTTTTACGCATCCCCAGGATGGCGCCATTCAGATAAATATTTTCTTTGCCTGTAAGTTCCGGATGAAAACCGGTGCCTACTTCCAGCAGGCTGGCAATTCTTCCCCGCAATTTCACAGAACCACTTGTAGGTGAAGTAACCCTGCTTAATATTTTAAGCAAGGTACTTTTACCTGCTCCATTGCGCCCGATGATACCAACGGCATCGCCCTGTTCTATTTCAAAATTGATATCCTTCAAACTCCATACTATATTATTGGTGGCTTTTACAGTCCGGTCATTGGCTTCCCCGATCTTTAAAAAAGGGTCTTCCTTCCCACGCATTCTTGCATACCATCGCTCAAGGTCACGTGAAATAGTTCCCGTACCAATTTCACCCAACTGGTATGCTTTTGATAAATTTTCTACCTTGATCGATTTCGCCATTTCTTTTTTTCCTTAAAGGCTTTCTGTCATTTATTTATCTTAATCCCTCTAAAACTCTTAAACCTTAAACCTTAAACCTTAAACCTTCAACCTTCAACTTTTAAACAGTATCCACAAAATTCTTCTCCACTTTGTTAAAAACTATGATTCCAATGAATAATAATACAAATGTTATTGTTGTGCTATAACCTAACAATACCCAGCTAAAACTTCCTTTACCCAGGAAACCAAAACGAAAGGTTTCTATGATCGCTGTCATGGGATTCAATTCAATCATCCACTTGTATTCAACAGGTGCATATGACAAAGGATAAATAACCGTGGTTGCATACATCAGTAACTGAACACCAAATGTGACAAGGAAAGCAAGGTCACGGTATTTAGTTGTCATGGCAGATATGATCATTCCGGCACCAAGGCCCAATGCTGCCATCAGCAATAATACGAATGGAAACAATGCAACTGCCCAGGTGAGTTGAAAAGCTGCACCTTTAAAGGCATAATATCCCATCACAACAAAAAACAGCAACAACTGGACAGCAAACCTTACTAAATTCGATACAACAATACTCAGTGGCATGATCAGCCTGGGAAAATAAACTTTGCCAAAAATATTTGCATTGTCTTTGAATACAGTAGAAGTTTTTGTAAGGCATTCCGAAAAATAATTCCACGCTGTTACACCAGCCAGGTAAAACAAAGGTTGTGGAAGTGAATCGGTTGACAGCCCGGCCAACCTGCCAAATACAAATGTGAATATAACTGTGGTAAGTAAGGGTTGAATGAAAAACCACAAGGGCCCAAGCACTGTTTGCTTGTAAAAGGAAACAAAATCCCTTCTTACCAGCAGCAGCAACAGGTCGCGGTAATGCCAGGTGTCTTTTAACTTCAGGTCAAACAAATGCCCGCCTGGTTCAATAACCATATCCCAATGCTCCTCCTGCTCCTTGTTTAATATTCCTTGTTCCTTGTTCAATATTCCTTGTTCAATGTTCCTTGTTCAATATTCCTTGCTCATTATTTACCAATTCCCTTTCGACATTCAATTTTGTTTATTCCCTATTAAAAGCCCCACTTTCAACCTTTAACCTTCACACCCTCCGCATATACTTGCCTGTACAACTCACAATGCTCCTTAACTATTTTTTCCTTCGAAAATCTTTTTACATTCTCAAAACCGTTTTTTATAAGGGTATCCCTCAGCGTTGCATCAGTGATCAGTTTTATAAATGCATCTCGGATCGCAGCCACATCATAAGAGTCAACGATCATGGCAGCATTGCCTGCAACTTCCGGCATCGAGGAAGTATTGCCGGTAATAACCACACGCCCGGTTGCATTTGCCTCCACGATCGGCATACCAAAACCTTCCAGCGTAGAAACAAAAGAAACAATATCAGCTTTGACATATTCCAGGTAAACCTGTTCTTCAGTTAGCATTTGCTTATGCCATTCGTACTTAATATTGTTTTCCTTCAGCAAATGTTCAGTGGCCAACACTTCTTTTCCAACAATAACCAACGTACACGGAATCCCTTTCAGTGCCATGATCGTACGCTCAAGATTTTTATTGGATGCAGTACCAATTTGTAGTATCCTTGGTTCATTTTCATTGAATACTTTGGTCGAAGGCCTGAAAATATCTGAAACACATACGTAGATCACTTTTATTCTTTCTCCGGGAAAGGATACAACTTCTAACAGATCATTCTTTGTTGATTCGGAAATTGCTGTGATATAAGACACCCTGCGAATGGGCATATCAAACCAGCATAATTTCAGGATCGCCTTTTTCCAACCTGAATTGCCTTTCAACATTCCGCAGTCCAGCACCGTAAGAATCGTTTTCTTTTTTTTCATCAACAGGGCAAGGAAGTGAACATCCCCTGTAATATGATTGACATCGCCTTGCCGGAAAAATGCTTCCACAACATTATACAACCTTTTGAACAAACCACTGCTTTCATATTTCGACACAGAAGAGGTAATTGAAATATCTGCCGGGGCCTGTTCACGGATCAGTTTATAATAAGTTTCAATACTGTGATTTCCTACAGCCCTTGGTTTCCGGTGAAAATGTACTACGTGCAAAGGATCATTGTTTTTAACTGCTGTTCTCAGATCAAAAAACGTCATTGTTTACTTAATATATCCTGCAACTTTTCCTTATACCTCGTATAACTGAAATGGTTTAATAATTCAGACCTGTCAGGTAAATAATGCTCCCTTTTTTCGAGCATTTTGCTGATGGCTATTGTTAGTTCACCATTAATTTGCGGGTTAACCATTAATCCAAATGCGCCATTGCACAATGCATCCACAGAACCGTCGAGGTTACCCGAAATGACCGGCAAACCATAGTACATTGCTTCAATAAATACAATACCAAACCCTTCTTTCATACTTGGCATTACATAAATATCCGCCAATGAAAAATAACTTGCCAGTTCCTCATCCGGTATAAATCCGGTCATTTTTACAAATTCTGTAAGGCCCAAAGTCTTTATCCTTTCATCCAGGAATTGCTTTTCCGTTGAATCAAAACTACCACCGATCAGGTAACGGATTTCAGGATATTTTTCTTTCAGTGTTACCAATGATTCCAGTACCTTGTCATAACCTTTTGAACGGTCTTTCAACGACAACCTGGTTAATGTAAATAATATTTTATTGCTTTTGGTAAAACCGAATTTAGCAAGCAAACCTGCATTCTTACCTGTTTGAAGTGATTGTGACAAGAACGGGTCGAGGCAATTATTCAGTACTTTACATTTTTCTTCCTGGATATGATGTAACTCCAGCATTTTTTGCCTGGTAAAATTACTCACAGAAATAATTTCATCACAACTATTAAGCATCATTCTTTTAAAACGACTCAACGGTTTCCATACTTCAATACCATGTGCCAGCAATGTGATCTTGGTTGATGGAGCTATTTTTTTAATAAGCCATCCGATTGGCAGCAGGTTAATATGGCTTAGCAATACAAGCCGGCTGTAATATCCTTTTCTTACCGCGGCAAGAATGCATTTTATTTTTTTTCCGTTGAATCCCCTGAATATTTCTGAAGGGAAATAACTGTTATCATCGGCAGCATTTCTTTCTCCATGCATTGTATAAACCTGAACAGCCAGATCTTTTTCAATGCCATATTCGTACAGTGCTTTACCTGCCACCCGGCATACTTTTTCTATTCCACCGGTGGCAGAAAAAACCTTCAGAGTTACAAAAAGTATGTCGTTATACTTCATTCCTGTTTTTTAAAAGGATGAGTGACATCAATTGGCTCCAGTGTAATTTATCCTGCATGAATTTTTGGTAATTTTTTTGGGTTGCCCGGTCACTGTTTTGCATCATTTCAGTTACAAAAGAACTGCTGGCAAGCCATTTTTTAAAAGGAAAACTAAATCCCATTTTCGGGCGATCCCAGATTGGTTTAGGAAGAATATCCTTATACTGATCTATCAGCCATTGCTTGGGTAACCTTCCCCCATATTTTATTTCCGGATCAATAGCCATTACCTTATGTATGAAATGATCATCCAGGAATGGAACCCTGATCTCTATCCCATGTGCCATTCCCATCACATCAGCATCCCGCAACAATTGATTCTGCATATACATATTTAATTCCATCCAGGATGCCTGGTTCTTTATATGCACATCATTCAGTTCATTGTAAACGGGCATTTCATTTAAAATAGACCATATTTCTTTTTCTGTGCTCCCCAATTGAGCGGCAATATCATTGGGTGTGAAATGTCCCCGTAAAAAAAGATAAATGCCTTTTATCCCATGCATTTGCAAATATGACAACCTGTTGAATTTTTTGATCCTGCTTCCCTGCCCATGGTTTAATAAAAAATCAGGCGCCTGTTGCAATATACCGGAAAAGCCTATACGCCTGAACGAGGGATAACCACCAAACAGTTCATCAGCGCCGATACCCGACAATACCGCCTTCAATCCTTCATCTGCGGCATACTTGCTTATGAACCAAGTATTGATGCCATCACAACCGGGCATGTCCATGGCTTTTAAAATAGAGGGGAAATGATGATGAAATTCCTGTTCATCCAGCAGGTATTGTTTAGGGATACAGTGCAATTCTTTCAGTAAAATATCCTGGTATTTTTTTTCTGAATATTCCTTGTCTTCAAAATAAAGTGAAAGGCTGTTTAACATGCTTTTTTTTATCTTGGCAGCCACCGTTGCGATGATACCTGAATCAAGTCCGCCGCTTAGGAATACACCTATAGGAGCATCGGCGATCAGGTGCCGCTCTACAGAATCCCTGAAAGATTCTACCAGGCTTACACAATCATTTCTGCCTGGCTGAAATCCCTTTTTATAACTGTAATGAGCAAATGATTGCAGGCTTTGCTTGCCCGATTGTGATTCAATTTTTAGAAAAAAACCTTTTTTGAGCGGTTTTACATGCCTGAGTGTTGTCACCGGTTCAGGAATATGCCCGTATGCCATCAGGTACACGGGCCAGTTGGTATTTGATTCCTGTAAATATGACAGTGGCTTAAATGCCCTGATTTCAGAAGCAAAAGCCAGGCCGCCGGAAACAGTTGAATAATACAATGGTTTTATACCAACAGCATCTCTTACCAGTAAAAGTTCTTTCTGCTGATCATCCCACAAGGCAAAGGCAAACATACCATTGAACCTTGCAAATGCAAGCGTATTCCATTGGGCATAAGCAGCAAGGATCACTTCCGTATCTGTTTGCGTATTGAAACGATGCCCAAGTCCCTTTAATTCTTCTTTCAATGAATTAAAATTATACAACTCCCCGTTATAAGTAATATAGTAACGGTCTTGATATTGCATTGGCTGATGTCCGGCAGCAGTCAGATCCTGAATGGCCAGGCGACGGTTGCCCAATACGAGGTTGTTGTTTGCCGAAGTATATATTCCTCCGTCATCCGGCCCTCCGTGCTTAAGCAGGTTACACATCTCAAGAACCGTTTCTTCCAGTTTGTTTACCGAAGTACCTTTATGCATAATTCCGGCTATCCTACACATCCAATGCCCCCTGTAATTTAAATGCTGATTCTAAAAGTGAATAACCTGGTTCTATTATTACTGTTGAATTCATATCAATACCCCGAAATTTCCAGGTTTTTTTTGTCGAAAAATGCACTCAATCGTATCCCCATGCTGTCTATACTAACCCTTGCCCTGTTTCCGGTAACTTCTACAATTAT
>JAYSWW010000489.1:0-2580 GCA_043717805.1 Ferruginibacter sp. | reverse complement strand
TATTTCAAATTGTCCAAAGTAAGTTTTCCATTATCCATTGTAATATTATCTCTTTTCTTATCCTGCAAATCTCACATTCATACAGATAAAAAAATATTCCGTTACAATGAAACCAGTGGCATTGCAACGCTGGATCCGGCATTTGCAAAGAACCAGTCCATTATGTGGGCCATTCATCAGTTGTTTAATACATTGGTTGAAGTGGATGAAAACATGCAATTGAAACCTTCCCTGGCAAAGAACTGGGAGTTTTCTGATGATAAACGAAATATTGTTTTTCATTTAAGGACAGATGTGTTTTTTCAAGATGACCCTGTGTTTCCCAACGGTGCAGGCAGGAAATTAAAAGCTGAAGATGTACGGTACAGCCTCCAAAGGATCATTGACCCGGGAACTGCCAGTCCGGGTGCCTGGATCTTTAATAACCGGGTGGATAGTATTTCTCCTTTTAATGCCCTTGATGATTCTACTTTTCAAATAAAATTATTAAGGCCTTTTCAACCGATGTTGGGAATATTAAGCATGCAATATTGTTCCATCGTTTCAAAAGAAGCTGTTGAAAAGTACGGCACAGATACCAGGAGACACCCGGTGGGAACCGGTCCTTTTTCATTTGTAGCTTGGGAAGAAGGCCAGGCACTTATCTTAAAAAAAAATGTACATTATTTTGAAAAAGACATCAGCGGTTATTCCTTGCCGTACCTTGATGGTATTAAGATAAGTTTTTTCGACAGCAAAGCCACAGAGTTCCTTGAATTTCAACAAAAAAGGCTTGATTTTATCAATGACATAGACGCATCTTTTAAGGATGAGATCCTTACCAAAACCGGGCATTTAAAAAAAGAGTGGGAGGGCAAGCTGGCCTTACACAAACATGCATACCTGAACATTGAATACCTGGGCATCCTTGCCGATACGAACAATGTATTGCTGAAAAACTCCCCATTGCGCATCAAAAAATTAAGGCAGGCGATCAACTATGCTATTGACAGGAGGAAAATGATGTTATACCTGCGTAATTCAATTGGAACTGCAGCGGAGAGTGGTTTTGTGCCTGCCGGTTTACCTTCTTATGATCCTGGCTCAGTGCCGGGGTATCAATATGATCCGGTTAAAGCAAAACAATTATTAAAGGAAGCAGGATTCAATAAGGGAAATGATATGCCGGAAATTAAATTGCTTACCATACCTAACTATGCAAACCTGGCCACTTATATTGCCAGTGAATTGAAAGAGGCCGGTATAAACATACAGGTTGAAGCCATTCGCAAAAGTTTGTTGTTAGAGCAAACGAGTAAATCACAGGCGTTGTTTTTCAGGGGAAGCTGGATAGCTGATTACCCCGATGCAGAAAATTATTTAAGTGTTTTTTACAGCAGGAATCCTGCGCCGCCTAATTATACAAGATTTTCTAACGGTGAATTTGACCTGCTGTATGAAAGCTCATTGAAAGAATTGAATGATTCTGTACGTTATAATATTTACCGGCAAATGGACAGGATCATAGTTGAGGAAGCACCCATCGTGCCATTGTGGTATGATATGGTTTTACATCTTGTACATACATCCGTACAAAACTTTTATCCCAATAGCCTGAATATGCTTGAATTGAGGCATGTGAAAAAACAATAGGTTCCATTCATTGCTTTTACAGGGGATGATTTACAAAAAAAGGACCGCCTTAAAGAAGGCAGTCCTAAACTGGAAACTCAAAATCAATTAATTCCTTACTATTTTATTTATGAACTTATCGGTTGGTGTGGTTACTTCCAGTATATAACTTCCTTTTGAAAGAATTCCGAAATCTTTCAGTACAACAATGTTATCACCTTTTTGTAATGAAACTTTGCGGTTTAAAACTTCCATACCATCAAATGATAATATCCTGAACGTTGCAGTGGCATCTTCCTGGCTGGAAAGTTTCACTTTTACATCGCTGATGAAAGGATTGGGGTAAACGCTGAAGTTTTCCAGGCTCACGGAACCATTCAGTTTTATTGCAATGATCTTTGAATAATTGAATTTTCCATCGTTGTCAATCATTTTCAGCCTGTAATAAACAATTTTTGAATTCGTATTCAATGGATCGGTGTACGTATAGGTTTTCTTTGAAGAAGAATTGCCATTGCTTGTAACATATCCTCTTTTTTCAAATTTAATGGCGTCATCACTTCTTTCAATTTCAAAACGGTTGCTGTTGGTTTCCGTTTCTGAAACCCATGTTAACAAGCCATTGTTATTATGCAGGATGGCGGTAAATGAACTGAGTTTTACATCCAGCGGGCCACCTTGCGGAGAAATAACCGCTGTTCCGTCATCTATGAACTGTTCTCCAGCCTGCGAATTTGCAGTGATCCTTGCTGTGTTTGTAACACTGGCTGGTATTGCCGGAGCCTGTACTTTGAATTTCAATTCATAGGTACTTCCCATTGGCAACAATCCGCCGCTGTTTCCTGTCCAGCCATTGCCGATGAAGAATTTTACATATTCCCTGCCTGCATTTATTCCTTTCAAGGCATTGTCATTGTCGGCCTGATCAGTTTTGATTCCTGCAGTGCAACCCGGAGCGCTTACTACTTC
>JAYSWW010000488.1:0-2581 GCA_043717805.1 Ferruginibacter sp. | reverse complement strand
TACATTTATTTTTTATTGATTGGTACCCCCTGATTACTTCCTGCTTTCCGATGTTGTAAAAGACATATCATTTATTCCTAACCAAATAAAAATTTATCGCATGAAAAAATTAATTTTCCTGGCAACCGGATGCTTTTTCCTGCTTGCCTGTAACAATGAAAAGAAAGACGATGCCGCCATGGCTCCTGCTACAGATGCAACTGCAGCAAAAGCTACAACAGAAGTTCCTCCATCTGAGATCATGGATTATAAGTACTCAGATTTTGCTAAAAATTCATTGGCAAAACTTTCAGCCGGTGATGTAACCGGCTGGGTGAATGATTATGCAGACAATGCGGTGTATGTTTGGAACAATGGTGACAGCCTTGCGGGGAAAAAAGCCATAACAGAATACTGGGCAAAACGCAGATCTGAAGTGATAGATTCAGTAACATTTACCAACCAGATCTGGCTGCCGGTAAAAGTCAACAAACCACAGTCAGTAGAAGCCCCGGGTACATGGTTGCTGGGTTGGTATTTGTGTATGGCAAAATATAAAACCGGCAAAAAAATGGTACAATGGATGCACATGGACATGCACCTGAACAGTGATGGTAAAATAGATCGCTCCATTCATTACCTCGACAGGGCACCCATTAATGCTGCCATGACAAAATGATATTCTGATCTTTCATTCACAGTATTTTAAGCCGAAAGCCTATATCAATATGATATAAGTTTTCGGCTTAATTTCTTCATGAAAGGATTTTATTATCCAAACGTTTCAATAACAAACTTTATTTTAGTGTAGTTTAATTTATCATTTAACCCTGGCAATGAAAATAACATTTACTTTTCTCTTCAATTTATTTTCTGCATACTTTACACTCGCAGCACAGGAATTTAAGTATGCTAATTTTGGAAATCCATCAAATGGTGAAGTTGAAATGAAGCTTTGCACATTTGACAAACATGCAAATGCAGTTATTTTATTGCACCAGGCATATTCAGATTATGATGATAAACGCCAGCTAATTACTTATCACCAAATTCGAATAAAGATACTCAATGAAAAAGGTATTGATGCTGCTAACATAAAAATTCCATTTTGGCGTAAAGAAGATTTTGAAAGAATTACCGATATAGAAGGTATAACAATAAATCCTGGCAAAGAAGGAGAATCTGAGCGAACCAAAATTGAAAATAAGGATATTTACAATACAAAATTATCAGAACAGATCGGAGAAGTAAGATTTGCTTTTCCATCAGTTAAGGCAGGCAGCATTCTTGAATATAGGTACACGAGTGTGATGACAAACTATGGAGGACTGGAAGAATGGACATTCCAGGATGTATTACCTGTTATGATCAGTAGTTACACACTAAATATTATTCCAAATGCTGAATTTGCTTATCGCGTAAGTAAGAGAAGTGACTTACTTGTTGTTATTCAGCCAGACAATTCCAATGGAAAAATTTATTTTGAAATGAAAAATATTCCAAGCCTGGATTATGAACCTTACATCGACGCACGAAGGGATTATTTGCAAAAAGTTATATTCCAGCTAAGTAGTATTAAAAACCGTGATTTTGGAAAAACAAATTTTATGTCAACCTGGAATGAAGTGATCCGTGAAATGCTATCGGACAACAATTTTGGGAACCAATTATCTAAAAATATCCCCGGAACTTCTGATCTTATGCGGTTTGTTGAAAATTTACCTGCCGAAGAAAAAATGAAAGCCGTGTATAATTATGTACGTGTTAATATGAACTGGAATGAAATCTATAGCAAATATACCACTGAGGGTTTGAAATCGGTATGGCAAAAACGACAGGGTACCAGTGGAGAAATAAATTTATTACTGGTTAATTTATTAAGAGAAACAGGCCTTGAAGTTTACCCTTTGCTTGTGAGTGAAAGATTTCATGGTAAAGTGGATGTAGAATACCCTTTTATTGACCAGTTTAATTCTGTATTTGCCTGTGTTATTATCAATGATAAAAAATATTACCTGGATGCCACAGATAAATATACACCTGCACATTTGATTCCTTACGATATTCTAAATACAACTGCATTGGTTGTAAACCGTAAAAATGGAGGACTGATCACAATAACCAATGATTCACTGCAATATGAGGAAGACATCCGTACAAATATTGATATAACAGAAAATGGTTCATTTTCAGGTCATGTTATTGTTAAAAGTTATGATTATGCCAGGGTAAAAAAACTTATGCAATACAAAGAAAATAAGGAAGATTTCCTTAAGAAATATTTTAAAGGAGATGGAAGTCTTATAACAATAAATAATTTTGAAATCTTAAACGAAAAACATGACTCAATGGCATTTGAACAAAATGCAAATTTTAGCAACAAAAATATTGATGAAGGTCATTATGCTTATATCCCATTAGATCTTTTCTCAGGATTTAATGAAAACCCTTTTATTTCAGATGAACGTTTTTCAAATATAAATTTTGGTTACAAACGCACTATTACTATCAATACTTCTATTTCATACTCCAAAAATTATTCACTAGATGCAATACCCAAGCCCATCACACTAATGGATGATGAGAAAAACGTAATTATTAG
>JAYSWW010000487.1:0-6590 GCA_043717805.1 Ferruginibacter sp. | reverse complement strand
ATTACACCTGCTGATAATTCGGCAGGTACATTGGAAGTTGATATGGCAGCAATATCCAATAGCTTGGGTACATTGAGTGGTAAGAAATATGTGCGTTATAAAAAATCCGGATCAATCATAACTATAAGCTCCATTACAGATGTTGTAAGTACAGTTTCTGATGGAAATATAGCAACTGCCGGCTGGCAGGTCAGTTCAGATTACGGCGACCTGCAAATAAAAGTCACCGGATCTGCAACAGTAGTAAAATGGAGATCAGTTTATAAATTAAACCAGGTCACTGTTGGTCCCTAAATTAATAGAAATATTAAATTTAATTCTGACATTTATATTTTTACTCTAAAAGTTTATTGGATATATTATATACCGATTGAATGGAGGAATGCTCTTTTCATTTCCATTACCAGGTATGATAAATCTCAAATAAATTGATGGTTCAGGTTAATATCAATTCTTTTCAGTTGATCTGTATTTTCAAGCCAATCCCATGGTTGATAATATCATACCCCGTCACATTGGTAGGCTTTCAGGCTGATTTATTTTCAATAAAGAACGTAATATTTCATTTTTTTTTGACTTTATATTAATTTAAGTTAAGATTTTAACTTTGGCAGATTTATATTCAGATTTTTCAATACCGATTTTAATTTTATCTTCAACGTTATGAAAATAATATTATCTTTTATATCTTTTGTTTTTACAGCAAATCTCCAGGCACAAACAGTGAGTAATTATTTTGAAAGGATCAGGAACAACCCGGCTGCATTAACTGCATTCTTTTCACAAATGCCAAAAGGAGGAGACCTTCACCACCATTACAGCGGCTCAGTATATGCTGAAACTTATTTTGATATTGCTGTTGAGCGTGATTTCTTCGTTAATAAAAATACGTTGGAAATTTCAACACAGAGACCTTCAGGGGATGAGGCATGGACCAATTTTTCTTCGCTCAAACAGGAAGGTTTTTTGCCAGGGTATAAACAAAAGCTGCTGCAACTTTGGTCGGTAAAAGACTTTAATTTTAATTCAAATCCTTCTTACCGGCAATTCTTCGAAACTTTTCAGCATTTCGGAATTTCAAGTGATATCAGTATGGACCGCGGGTTGATGGAATTAAAGCAAAGGGCAAAAGCAGAAAATGTATCATATATTGAAACCATGTTTAAGGTCATTGATTGTGATAAACCTGTTGATGACCTTTTAGGATTGAATGACCGGTTGGAACAATACCAGCGGGTGAAAAATAAATTTTTAACCGCTGATTTGCTCGACAGTCTTTTTTCAGTCATTGAAAAAAGAAATGTTACAGGTTGTGCCATTAAATTCAATGATGAATTGTATAAACTGCATACTTCCCAGGCAATCGATGATTCAGATTTTACCATGAGGTACCAGAATTTTGTTTTGAGATTCATGTCCCCCGTTCAGTTGTTTACAAACCTGCTGATAGCATTTGAATCAGCCAACAGAAGTTCTCTCGTTGTAGGTGTAAACATCGTTGCTCCTGAACATGAGGATGTATCCATGAATGATTACTGGCTGCACATGCAGATGTTCAATTATTGTCACAAAAAATACCCTTTGGTAAAATATTCAATGCATGCCGGGGAACTGGCTTTGGGAATGGTGAAACCCGAAGAGCTTAGCTGGCATATCAATGCTGCAGTTCACGATGCAAAAGCAAACAGGATCGGGCATGCAGTAGACTTGCCTTATGAAAAAGATTGTTATGCCTTACTGAATTTTATGAGTAAAAATAAAATACCTGTTGAGATTAATTTATTCAGCAATGAATTCATTTTAAGAGTTAAAGATGAACGGCACCCCATCATGCTTTATAAGAAATTCAAAGTGCCGATTGTAATATCTTCTGATGATGCAGGGGTTTTGAGAACCAATTTAACGGATCAGTTTGTTTTATTGGCAGGCAGGTACCCGGAAATCAGTTACAATGATATCAAAACATTTGTTTACAATAGTATTGAATATAGTTTTATTGAGGAGAATGCTGTTAAGCAAAAACTCAGGTTAAAGCTGGATGCCGGTTTCAGGAAATTTGAAAAAATGATACTTACAATTAAGTGAAAGATGCCGGTTAAGAATTTTTTAATTCATGAATTTAATTTTCAACCCTTACCCGGTAACGGATAGCGGGTTTATAATCAAAGGCCAGTTCCAGGTAGTATAAAGAAATATCATTAACCGTGTAATCAAATTCATATAGATTACCTTCTTTTTTATAGGGAACATATTGTTGTTTTTTTTCTGCCCATGTATCTTTTACAACTTTTGTTTTTTTTCTTGAAACCTGAACGGTGGTCCATAAAGAAGGGTTCCTGAAAATGTTGGAATTGATCTGCAAAAATTTGATATCTTTTTTAAAATCGAATTTAAAATGAATGGTTTCGCCTTTTTTAACTTTTAACACACCGGTCTGGGGTAAATATTCGGTGATATTCTCCAATATATCTGCTGAATAATAATGCGGTTTCAAAAAGAATTGTTCTTTTGTAAGTTCGGTTTGTTCAGGAAAATTCCCCTTTTTAGGATAATGATTTCTGGAAAATCTGTCGAAAGATGACAGCCAGTAATAATTCTTATAGTCTTTTACAAATCTTAATAATTTTCCGGTTTCTTCATCTTCTATGCAATACCCGGCAGCCCAGGTTGCATCGAGGTAGAACCAGTCTGCATCTATCATAACAGCATTCCAGGAATGGTTAATGCCCATAGCATTGCCAATCTGGTATGGCCTTGTTCTGGCATAACCTGTTATCAATTCGCATTGAATATAATTCAGGTCACAAAGTATTTTAAAGAGTTTTGAATAACCGTCAGCAATGGCTTTTTTACGAAGTAGTATTCTTTTCAGATAATTATTTTCCCATGCCCTTTTTTTTAATATGCAATCATTTTCGTTTTCATCTTCGCATTCCGGCTCTGTTATTTCACGGCCACTATTGACAAACCGGTAATCAAATTCAATATTATTGGTGATCCATTTAAAAATTGCTCTGACTTTATAAATATCTTCAGCATAAGGAGCTGCCAGATCATCTGCCAGTTTATCTATGCTGTTTTCATATTTTACATTCAAAACAAAACTGTCAACTTCACTGAAATTCAGGGATTCAATCTTTGTTTGTGAGAAGGTGCCTACAAACGGGTATGTAAAAAATAAAAGTAAAATGAATTTCTGAAACAAGCTGGTTGTTAATTTAATTTGAATCAACTGCCGGAAATTATGATCAGGCCGCCATCATAAATATAACATTTATCAGCCGCAAATTAAAGTACTGCCTGTTATGCTCTGAATTTACTTAAACACAAATGGCTGTGAAGTGAAGAGATGTGATATGATTCTTTTGTTTTTTGAAATCACCTCGCTTATACAATAACAATGACCGGGGCTTGATCATTTGTATGCTTTCTTATCAATATTCCAGCTGATGGTTCCTTTCAGTCTTTTCCAAAAAGATTCCCTTTCAATAATGCTTTTAAAATCTTTGTTGAATGCTTTTTGAAAATCAATTTTCGGATCAGTCATCAGTGGTTCAATGGATTTCAGGGTGTCAAATACGATTGGGATAACAGCCACTTTTTCATCAAGCCTGCGTTTTGCAAAGCTCCTGAGTTGTTTTGCCTGGTAAGGATCGGTTGCCAGAGCTATTTTGCTGAATCCAAGTTTTTTTGATTTGTAATAACCATAATATAAATTCTCTGTACTGTGTTCAGCTTTTGTTTCCGAAAAAATATTTTCTTTTGGAATACCAATTGCTTCTGCATACAACGCCATTACATCGCCTTCATAATACGGGGTGTAAACAGATGAGCCGGAAAACATAATATTTTTTGCAATGCCTTTATCAAACAGGTATTTCGACCAGTATACCCTCGCTTTCATGGTGCGGTCCCACACTCCATCTCTTAAAGGAATTCCTGGTACAATGATCATATCATAGGTTTCAGTGGATGCCTTTGTAAGCAATTGCCGGGTATTCTTTTCTGAAAAAGAACAGGATGAAAAAATTGCCATTCCTATAAACAGCATGAGCAGTTGCAATACAATTTTGAATCTTTTTATGAACATCATTTGAAAGTTTTGTTTTTTTAAACAGGACCGAAAAGTATAACAAAAATAAAGTGACTTTGTTCACAAGGCATTGTATGGAGAAAACGGGCAGGTAGCCGCAAACAGGGGAAGTTAAAAATTGTAATGATAAAAATTGTAGATACTGTCTATAGTTAATTGTTTATCAGGTTAAAACGAATTTTAATAAAATGCGGGGCACCTTACTTTATCAGCCGAACTGTTATAATTGTTTCGAAAAGTTTTATAACAAAGCGTTATTTCAAATCCACCCCTGTACTGGGAAGCAGATTTTAATTTACTGCTGTTTACATCATAGGAAATACCAACACTTACTTTATTATAATCCATCTTAACTACAGGTACAAATGCGTCTTTCCAACGGTAAAACAATCCTGCCGACATACCGATCTTTTGATTTTCATTTGTTTCTTCAAATTGGTGGGTTATCAACAGCCCTCCCTGGATCTGCCTGCTTCCGCCCTGCATAAAATAGTCGGCATAAAATATAAGCTGCTTATCATCACTGATGGGAGCAGAAAGGCCTGCATTGACTACATACTTATGATTTAAATGAATGTCATTTTCTTTTTGAAAAGCAACTTTTGGTTTGGTAAAATGGAACAATCCGCCACCTAAATAGTAGCGGGTATTTTCACCAATCACACTGCTATAACACAATCCAACAGCAGCATCCCAGTAAGTAAGGCTGGTTTTACTGAAAGTCTGGTGTGTAGGATTGCTACTGCTATATGCACCATTTACATACTGGTCATCAAAACTTAATTTTGAAGGATCGAAGCGTTCCATGACCGGTCCGCCCATAAAGCCGATTGAAAGATATGAGTCCTTTTCCCCGTTAAGTGATTTATGATAATTCAACACGGGGAAAACCTGGATACGGCTTAATTTTGAGTCGCCTGCAATGTCATTGCTTGCCTGTAAACCATAAGTTATAAAGTCGTTTGCGCTCCTGGCCATTACTTTTTTATATTCAATACCAAGGCCGATCGTACGATACGGAACAGTTACACTTTGCCATTGGTTCCTGAAAGCAGCAGTGACTCTTATATCGCCTGCAAAAAGTCCGGCCAATGATGGATTTCTTAATAATGGCAGATCATAAAATTGTGAAAAATTAATATCCTGGCCAGAAACAGACCGGGAAATTAATAACAGGTAAAAAAATACCTGGTAAGGATTGAATAGTTTTTTCATTGATATTGGATATTATATTATTTTAAAACAGTGGTATTCCCTTTATAGATATAGGTAATACCATTGTCGCAAATTACTTCTGCTGTATATACAAATACATCCGGTGTTGCCAGTACTCCCCGTACTTTTCCATCCCAGCCAAACTTTGGATCATTTGCACTGAAATTGGTTTTTTCAAAAACCAATTCTCCCCACCTGTTGAAAATCCGGAATGATTTTACTGAAATGCCACTGCCTCTTATCATCAGAACGTCGTTCAGTCCATCAGCATCGGGTGTAAAGGCATTTGGAATAAATACCTGTGCACTTTTGCAAAAAACATTCAACCTGATCCTGTCTGTTGCAATACAACCATGAATATTTTTTACTGTAACAGTATATGTAATGTCATTTGCAACGGATGCAACCGGTGCAGGGCAATCAGTGCA
The DNA here is from genome assembly GCA_043717805.1 of Ferruginibacter sp. Taxonomy (GTDB): domain Bacteria; phylum Bacteroidota; class Bacteroidia; order Chitinophagales; family Chitinophagaceae; genus Ferruginibacter. The sequence continues at coordinate 854 of JAYSWW010000487.1, read as the reverse complement.
ACTCAGGTTCGTTGCGGGTGTCCACAACCAACTTACGATTGGCCCGTTTTGTGTGGTTGGGTGGAGTGTTACAGTGGTTCCTGTTTGTGTTGAAATATCAGGTCCGATCTCCACTGTTGGTTTTGGCCCTACAACAATGGTAACATGTCCTGTATCGGTAAAACAATTATGCCCGTCATATCCTATTACAGTATATGTTGTTGTAACCTGCGGTGTTGCCATTGGTTCGGGAATATATACATTGTTCAATCCTGCAGGGGGTGACCATAAATAAGTATTGGCGTACATGGCTTTTAAGCCTGTTGACTCACCCAGGCATAAACTGTCACCCGGGCCTACACGCATCCGGAATGGTTTTATCACATTTAATAAAACTGAGTCATAAGCGATGCATCCTTCTGCACTGGTTCCCTGTACAATATATCGAATTGAATCTACGGGCGTTGAAACCGGGTTGGCACAGTTGGTGCAACTGAGCAAGTTTGCCGGCCTCCATGAATATTGTGCTCCGCCTGTTGCAGATAATTGTACATTCCTTCCCAAACATACATTCATATTATTGCTTGCAACAATTTTTGGAGTTGGATTGACCGTTAATATGACCCTTTTTACCGGGCCAGTACAACCATTGGCTACAGCAGTGGCATTGATCAGCGCAATGATGGCACCGTCTGTTGTGTTTAAGGCCTGGAATGCCGGGATATTGCCGGTACCATTGGCCGCTAATCCAATTGAAGTATTGTTATTTGTCCAGCTCACCGTTGCCCCGTTTACTGTTGCAATAAAAGTAATGGGAGCTGTAAGCGAACGATTACACAGAGTCTGGTCGTTTGGTGGGATAACAACCGGTGAAG
>JAYSWW010000486.1:0-2584 GCA_043717805.1 Ferruginibacter sp. | reverse complement strand
ACTTTTTCAGATGGTTTCATGATCATGCAATTACCCAATGCAATGGCATTCGGTAATGTCCAGTTTGGAACCATACTCGGAAAATTAAATGGGACGATCGATGCCACTACACCCAAAGCAACATGCTCTGTTCTACATTCTACGCCACGGCTAACTTCCAGCACTTCGCCGGTAACCAATTGTGGCAATGAAGTGGCAAATTCGGTGAGTTCTATACTTTTTTCAATTTCTGCAACTGATTCACTGTAAGTTTTGCCATTTTCTTCGCTGCATAATTCAGCCAGTTCTTTCAGATTTTTTTCAAGCAATGTTTTATACCTGAAAAAAACCTGCACCCTTTCTTTGATCGGTGTTTTACTCCAGGAAGTGAATGCGGTTTTGGCTGCTTTCACAGCATCATCCAGGTCTTTGGATGAAGACATTGGCACTGTTGATAACAGGTTCCCATCAAGCGGTGAGATCACTTCCAGTTTCCTTTCAGATTGCGCGTTTACGAATTTACCGTTGATGAAATTTTGTGTTGCTGCGTATTTCATAATTAATGATATAAACTGTAATTATTTTAGTTATTTAGGTTAAAAACTAAAAATAATGTATTTTTAGTTATTAAAATAAAATTATTTTTATATTTCGGACTGAAATTTAATTCCTGCTTATGGCAAACAATGGAACCGTAGTATTGGATAAACTCGATTTTGAGATCTTATCATTTCTGCAGGAAGACGGCAGGATGTCTTTTACTGTTATTGCTGATAAATTAAAAGTTTCGATAGGTACTGTTCGAACCCGATTTAATAAACTCATTGAAGACGGAACCGTTAATATCATTGGCAGGGTAGATCCTGACAAAGTGGGTTTCAGGTGTTATGCACACATTGCTGTATATGTAAGACCTGCCACTTTAAAAGAAAAAGTTGCATTGAAAATATCCAAACTTCCTGAAGTCAGTTTCCTGGCCATGACTTCAGGAGATTATGACCTGGAAGTGGATGTAATGTGCCGTGATAACAACCATCTGGTAGATTTTGTGAATGACATCAGCAAAATTGAAGGGGTTCATCAAACCAAAACGACCATTTATTTCAAGGTATATAAATATGCCCAACCTGATCTGAAGCTATTGAAATAAGAATTATCCGGTTATCTTTTATGAAATATTATTTCCCTGCAGTAACATATTGGAATAATAATTGTGCTTTTTATTTTACTTTTATAGCTGAAAGACACTCCCCCCGTTGAATACTGCCTTATTAATTTTTACTTAATCATAATTTATGAAAAAGATCATTAACCTGCTATTGGCTGTATTCGCATGTTCTCTTTCCGTTTATTCACAATCTGACAAATACTGGACTTTAAATACAGATGCCGGAAAAATAAATACCGACAAAGCTGTTTCAAGAGTATCATTTCCAAAAACGTACAGGCTTTTTAATTTAAATATTGATCCATTTAGACAGGAATTATTTTCTATTGTTGGCAACCATGCTTCCGGAAATTCAACTGTAATTTTTCTGCCAAATACTGAAGGTGAAATTGAACAATTTGAAATTACAGAAGCGTCCAATTTTGAACCGGATTTACAAGAACTGTATCCCCAGATCAGGGCTTTTTCAGGCAAAGGTATTACGGATAAATATGCAACACTGAAACTGAGTATTTCTCCGAAAGGCCTCCAGACAATGGTTTTCAGAACAGATAAAGAGAATGAATTCATAGAAGCCTATTCACAGGATCACACTGTTTATGCCGTGTTCAAATCACAAAGAAAACCAGGACAATTACCATGGACATGTTCAACACAAGAGCAGCAAATTGTTTCTGATCTAAACGCAAGGGTTTCCGGAATAAACGGAACATTAAGTTCAGCAGGAGTATTAAAGACGATGCGATTGGCTCAATCCTGTAACGGAGAATATGCTAACTATTTCGGGGCAACCAGTTCAGCACAGGTAGCTTTGGTTTTAGCTGCATTCAATGCAACGTTAACACGTTGCAACGGAGTTTATGAAAAAGACCTGGCGTTGCATTTGAATCTGATAGCCGCTACAACAAATGTTATTTATTATACTCCGTCAACTGACCCATATACAACATTGTCAAGTTGGAATTTGCAATTACAAAAAACTTTAACTGCTAACATCGGAGAAGCAAATTATGATATCGGCCATATGTTTGGCGCTTCCGGTGGTGGTGGAAACGCAGGATGTATTGGTTGTGTTTGTATAAGTCCACCGCTTAATGGAAATGGCGTGCCAACCGGAAATGGAAAGGGTTCCGGAATCACATCCCCTGCAGATGGAATTCCGGAGGGGGATAATTTTGACATCGATTATGTAGTACATGAAGTTGGCCATCAATTGGGTGGTAACCATACATTTTCAATGTCACTAGAAGGAACCGGCGTAAATAAGGAAGTTGGTTCAGGTATTACTATCATGGGTTATGCCGGCATCACAGCTCAGGACGTTGCGCCACATTCCATTGACATCTACCACGAAGCAACCATTGCACAGATCCAGGCGAACCTGGCAATCAAAACCTGCCCGGTAACAACAAATATTTCAGCCAATAATGCAACACC
>JAYSWW010000485.1:0-6593 GCA_043717805.1 Ferruginibacter sp. | reverse complement strand
TTTCACCTGCAAAAATAAAACTGCCTTTATTATAGATTTTTAATTTTTCATAACTGAAATAGCGTACGAAATTTCCTGGTATATTTTCTTTGCTCAGGATTTTCACAGGTCTTGAAAAATCATCTCCTTTACAAAGGGCTGTATATTTTGTACTTAGAAAAAGAAAACGGTTATCGCCAACCGGCAGATAAGCTTTCAGTTTTCCGTACTTTTCAACAGGAAAAGCAATTCTCTTTACAGGTTCACCTGCTTTGAATTGAATGATATAATTGCTGTCTGCAATATCCTGCGTTACCCATGAAAAGCCGTTTTCATCTTTTCCCACAAATGGGATTGAATTGATATTTCCGGCAATTTGATCAGGCTTGTATAAAATACGGATTAGTGTATCAATTTTTTTTGATAGCATATTGATCCCGTAAAAACCGGTGTTTTCCTGGAAACACCATACCCTTCCGTTCATTTCCATTAAAGGGATCAGGTAAGTATCCGGATAATAAGTTTCTCTTGTTGAATCAATGGTTACCAGTTGATATTTTTTACTGCCTGCCGGAAAAACATACGGATATCCCAGGTTGAAGACCCAGACATTCGTTTTACTGTCCTCAAATATTCTTTGTACACCCATATGAATGGTAGTTTGTTTATCACTGGCTTCTGTCCAGTTTTCAAAATTATATCCGTCAAAACGCTGAAGCCCTTCCGCCGTTCCGATCCACCACAAGCCATTATTGCTTTTTTCTATTGAATAAACACTGTTGTTAAGCATTCCGTCTTTTGTGGTATATTTTTTAAACATACGATCCGCATCAGGCTGGGCAAGTGATAATTGCGGAATACAAAAACCAATTAAGATAAAAATGAAAATATTTTTCAATTGCCGGAAATGATATGAGGTCATTGAAGTCAAGTACTAAAATTAATAAAAAAACAAAGGAATAACGATCCGTACCTACCAAAATACTCACTTGTGATTATTGCTTTACAATTGAATGAATGGGATTTTTGTACCATTGTTTCAATAAAAGCAGACAATAAACTTCAACTGTAGATTGCCATTTTTACTTTTTCTTCATAAGAACCGGGCCGTAGATAAATTAAAAGTTGAAATAAAAAAATACAATTACAGTGATTGGAAAAAAGATTTTTATTTTTTAAATTTATTACAAGATCCATTCCTTTAAAAAATCACATCCCCTGTTCAAATTTTATCTAAAAACTTAAAATAAATATTATGAAAAAGAATTTGATTTTTTTGATGATGATCTTTTTTTCAGCAAATCAGGCTTTTGCCAAAATCTGGAGAGTGAACAATACCGGGGTTGCTACAGATTTCACCACTCCGCAAGCTGCTGTAAATGCAGCAGGTGTAGTAGATGGTGATACCATTCACATTGAACCAAGCGGAACGGGTTATGGCGATCTTTCACTTACCAAGCGTTTGGTGATTATTGGTAATGGTTATTTCCTGGGATCTTCAGCAATTAATTCGAATCCCGACCTGCAGGCCAACACAGCAATTTCTTACATTGGGAATTTATATGTATATGCTGGGGGAAGTAATTCAGTAATTATGGGCATGACATTTAATTATGCTTATATTGGATATAGTACACCTGTTAATAATCTTTTATTCAGGCGTAACCGTGTTTTAACAAGGTTATATTTTTATAATGGCGGAAGTACGAATATACAGGTTATGCAGTGCTATATAGAAGGAGATGTTGTACAAACTACTTCACATACAAATGTACTCTTAGCCAATAATATTATTGTACAAGGCGCAACATTTGATGGAGACGATAATGGAACTTTTCAAAATAATGTACTACATGCTACGGGTGCAGCTTATGGAAGCAGCTTTACAGGTTTTACTTTAAGAAGCAATATTCTTCTTGCAGGTACTATAACACTCACAACCTGCCTGGTGGAATCAAATTTAGGCAGCGGCACACAGTTTGGCACTGCTAGCGGCAACCAGCAAAATATAGATATGTCAACTGTTTTTACAGGCTTTCCTACTATTGGTACCAACAGTTATGATGGAAGGTATGTATTGAAAGCCGGAAGCCCGGCTATTGCCTCCGGTTATGGTTCAGTTGATTGCGGCGCTTATGGCAATACACCGGCTTATGTAAAGTCCGGAATGCCGGATGTACCTTCTATTTATAAATTATCTGTGCCGCCCATTGTAACAAACAATGTGTTGAGTGTGATCGTAAGTACAAAAATAAACCAGTAAATAAATAGTGCAAATAACATTGCTCATTAAAAATTGGTTTGTTATGAAAAATTATCAAAAGGCACTAAAAATATTCTTTTGCTGTTGCGTATTCATACAATTTACCCATGCACAACAAATTGACAGCGTAGAATATTTTATAAATACTGATCCCGGCTTCGGAAATGGGACCGGAATTGCCACAACTCATGCAGCGAATATCAGCGACAAATTTTTTACGGTAGACCTGACAACTCTTCCAAAAGGCTTTAACAACCTTTTTGTCAGGTCACACAGCAGCAACGGACGCTGGTCACAAACAAAACAGTGGTTATTCTTTAAGGATATTATTCCTGCAACAAATGTGAACCGTGCAGAATATTTCATAGATACCGACCCTGGATTCGGCAATGGAATTCCTGTTACCATATCATCGGGGGCCAATATCCCGAATGTGTTTTTCACTGTTGATATCACTGTTCTGACAAACGGTTTTCACAATATTTATATCAGGTCAAAAGATAATGCCGGCAACTGGTCGAATACCAATAAATGGCTTTTTTTCAAAGACATTATCCCAGCAGCAACTGTAAACAAACTGGAGTATTTTATTGATACTGATCCGGGTTTTGGCAATGGGACTGCTGTTACAATTTCATCTGCTGCAAATATCCCGAATGTATTTTTCACCGTTGACATCACAGGCCTGCCCAACGGATTTCACAATATTTATATCCGTTCAAAAGACAATGATGGCAACTGGTCAATCACAAACAAATGGCTTTTCTTTAAAGACATCATTCTTGCTGCCAATGTAACCAGGTTAGAATATTTTGCAGATACGGATCCGGGATCCGGCAATGGAACTGCCGTTACAATAAGTTCGGGAGCCAATATCAGCAATGTTTTCTGGACGGTAGATATCACCGGCCTGTCAAACGGATTCCACAATATTTACATCCGGTCAAAAGACAATGCCGGCAACTGGTCAATCACAAATAAATGGCTTTTCTTTAAAGACATCATTCCGGCTGCCAATGTTTCCAAGCTTGAATATTTTGTAGATACAGACCCTGGTTTTGGAAACGCAACCGCCGTTACAATAACTCCGGGCGCAAATATCAGCGACCTGCTCATTCCGGTCAATACAACTTTATACAGTGAGGGCTTTCATAAAATATATTTGAGAAGCAGGAATAACAACGGTAACTGGACCATCACAAATTACTTTGGATTTTTTAAAGAATTTATTCCATCCCCACTCAATGTTAAGACCGGTGAATATTTCTTTAACAGCGATCCCGGATTTGGCAATGGCAACGTTATTCCTTTCACAGATCCCAAAGGCAATAACATAGCAGACTTTGGTTTCAATGCCAACATAACAGCTTTGTCAAACAACACACTTCATTATATGTTTGTGAGAACAAAGGACAGCAGCGACAGATGGTCCATTACAAATGTGATCAGCTTCACCAAAAACGTTGTTATTCCTGTTACATGGCTTTCTTTCAATGCAAAGCTTGATAATAAAATTGTATTACTAGATTGGAAAACTGCAACAGAATCAAACAGCAGCCATTTTGAAGTAGAAAGAAGCTCCAATGGTTACCAGTTTGAAAAGATCGGCCAGGTAACAGCTGCAGGTAACAGCAATGCGGTTACATCGTATGTTTTTACCGACAGGTTGCCAGTAAAAGGAATGAATTACTACCGGTTAAAACAGGTTGACCTGGATGGAAAATTCAGTTATTCAGAAACCAGGAAAGTGGAAATAAAAACAGATCTGCCATTGTTTGTATTATACAACAACCCGTCTAACGGCTCTGCCATCACAGTAAAAACAGCCAATACCGGTTCATTGTTAGGTGTATTTGATATGGCAGGGAAAAAATTAAAAGAAATTGAGATTGTGAATCGTACGCAACAAATAAACCTTTCAGCATTGCCATCCGGTACTTATACAGCGGTACTTTATAAAGATGCATTGGTCATTGCGATTGAAAAATTTGTGATTCAGCATTAAGCAAATATAGTTTTCAGAAATAGCCCGTTCTGTTAGGAACGGGCTATTTTTTTTCAGTGAATTCCATTTCAGTTAACTTTGAGGACAAATAAAATAATTTATGGAATACAGGATAGAAAAAGATACCATGGGTGAAGTAAAAGTACCTGTAGATGCAATGTATGGCGCACAAACCCAACGCAGCATTGATAATTTCAAGATCGCCCAGGACATCAATAAAATGCCCAAAGAGATCATCAGGGCCTTTGCCTATTTAAAACATGCTGCAGCGATCACAAATTATGAAGCGGGTGTTTTAACTAAAAAGAAAACAGACATGATAGGAAAGGTTTGCAAAGAAATTTTAGATGGCAAGCTGGACCAATACTTCCCATTGGTAGTGTGGCAAACAGGAAGCGGTACACAAAGCAATATGAATGTGAATGAAGTGATCGCATACCGCGGCCATGTATTGAACGGAGGCAAATTGAGTGACAAAGAAAAGTACCTGCACCCCAATGATGATGTGAATAAATCACAAAGCAGCAATGACACATTTCCTACAGCTATGCACATAGCTGCTTATAAGATCATCATTGAAACAACCATTCCGGGAATTCAAAAATTAAGGGACACATTAGACAAAAAAGCAAAGGCATATAAAAAAGTTGTAAAGATCGGGCGTACACATTTTATGGATGCAACTCCACTGACTGTTGGCCAGGAATTCAGCGGCTATGTTTCACAGCTAGACCATGGATTGAAAGCCATAAAAAATACACTGTCTCATTTAAGTGAACTTGCGCTTGGTGGCACTGCTGTAGGAACAGGCATCAATACACCTCCGGGTTATGATGTAAATGTGGCAAAGCACATCGCCAAACTAACCAAACTTCCATTCATTACCGCTTCAAATAAATTTGAAGCACTGGCAGCACACGATGCAATAGTAGAGGCACATGGTGCCCTGAAAACAGTTGCTGTGAGTTTGATGAAAATTGCAAATGATATCAGGATGCTTTCATCCGGACCCAGAAGCGGTATTGGTGAAATATATATTCCTGACAATGAACCGGGGTCATCTATCATGCCTGGCAAAGTAAATCCCACACAATGTGAGGCGCTTACAATGATCGCAGCGCAGGTAATGGGCAATGATGTTACGATTGGCATTGGTGGCTGCAACGGGCATTTTGAACTGAATGTTTTTAAACCGGTGATGATCTATAATTTTTTACACAGCGCCAGGCTTATCGGTGATGGTTGCGTTTCATTCAATGATAAATGTGCTGTTGGCATTAAACCAATTGAAGAGAATATTAAAAAACACGTTGACAATTCACTGATGCTGGTTACAGCGCTTAATACAAAGATCGGTTATTACAAAGCCGCTGAAATTGCACAGAAAGCACACAAAGAAGGAACTACTCTAAAACAAATGGCCGTGAAATTAGGTTATGTTACTCCCGAAGAATTTGATGCCTGGGTGATACCGGCGAATATGGTTGGAAAAATATAACACGAATTTTATGAACGAATTGCACGAATTGTCCGGGATCCAACTCCCTCTCTTTTGTCGAAGACCCAGATTATTTCGGGGGAGAGGGTTGGGGTGAGGTTAATAAAAAAATACACGAATTAAATCCAGTCAAAATAATTTTGTAATCAATTTCTTTACTGAACAACGATCTTTTCTGTCAGTAAATTAATATCCTTCCCGTTGTATAATTTAACGGTATAAATTCCGGCAGTCAGTTTTTCGACATTCACTTCAAAATTATCTTTATTACTAGTTCCTGTTAGCATAAGCCTTCCTGTTATATCATATACCTGGTAAAATATAGGTTTGGAAACATTGCGTCTGCTTTCAATGTAAAGTGTTTTGGAAGCAGGGTTTGGAAACATTTTAATAAACAATCTTGCATTTGAAGTTGTAAGCGGATCATTGTTCAGTGCAAGCAAAGCACCTGTATATTTATATACCAGGATACACCCCCTGTTATTCAGCACATTTGTATTGCCCGTTGTTGGGCCGGAAGTTTGCCCAACACTGTCGGTTATCAGGTAAAAACTGATCCCATCCTTTCCGATCGCAATGTCCCTGAAACGGTTTTCCTCACGGAAATACCTGGCTGTATCTGATCCGTTGGGCAGATTTACAAAACTATTTCCATCTGCACTCAGCTTTAACCTGAAAACAGTTCCTTCCTTTAATGTTGTCATTAGTATTGAATTCTGCCAGCCCGGTATCTTGTTTGCAAAACCATAGAAATCCATACTGGAAGGTGCAACCGTTGGATTGCTCAACCAACTGCATGCAATCGATCCTGATGCTGTAAAAAAGGTTCGCATGGGAACTTGAAAATT
>JAYSWW010000484.1:0-2593 GCA_043717805.1 Ferruginibacter sp. | reverse complement strand
TTGATCAAATAGTTATTGGAGGCTGTTAAAGGAACTACCCAGCTCAATGCTCTTGCATTTGCAGCAGCTGTACCGGTGCCCACCGGGTTCCATGAGCTTCCATTGTTATCTGAATACTCTACCGTAAATGTATTGGCTTCATTACCATATGCAGTCCAGCGTATTTTTTCAGTTTGCCCGGGCACAAGTGTTTCGCCTCCAAAAGGATATTCTACGGTGATCCCATTCATATCCATTTGATAGGTGAGATAATAAGTTTGAGGGCCCTGTGGAATTGCAAAGCCATTTACTTTAATATTATAAGTCCCTGCAGCGGGGTTATCAATAACAACCTGTTCTATATTATTAACATGATCAGCCCCTTCCGCTGCAACACCGGCAGGTACCAATGGATTCAATATCAATGGAAGATGCAAAAGGGAAGATGGTTCGGTAACGGTAAGGTCCAGGTCATTTACCAATGCAACTGCAGCATTGGCCGCAGCAGGATAATCATTCCAGTTCAACAACACTTTCAATCTTCTTACGCCGGAGGGTACACTGATATTATAAGGATCATTCTGAGCGGTAACAATGCTGTTCGTAAAGTACTGATTGGCTTCCATAACTTCCACTGCTTTCCTGGCGTTCAGCATTCCGAATCCATAAGTATAATCCGGCCCGTCGTTGTTGAGGTCTTCGGCAGTGTTACACATCAATGCTTTTATCAGTGCAGCTTTTGCATTGGAGCCACTGTGCAGTTGACGGTAACGTTCCTGTATCAACGCTGTTGCCCCCGTGATAACCGGGGCAGCCATGCTGGTACCATAATTTGTACCATAGTTATTATAAGGATTGGTTGAGACCGTGGCATACCCATTGGTAACGATCTCCGGTTTTATTCTGCCATCTTTCGCCGGCCCCCGGCTGCTGAAATTTGCAATGGCATAAGTAGCCTGGTCCATGGCACCCACGGTTATTACATTTTTGGCACATTGCCATCCCGATTTAACTGTTCCGTATGAGGCTGGATAACCTGCGCAGGTATAAGTGCCATCATTTCCTGCTGCTATTACATGCAGTACCTCATCATAATTTTTCATTTGATCATCTATATAATTGCTGGTTACATCATAAGCCCTGTTTCCTGAGCAACCTATGGCAGAGGAATAATAAGAATTATTCGTTGCAATCATATTGTAATCGGTAATATAAGTAGGTGTAAAAACAATTACGTCGCTGAACCATTGACTTACAATTTTTGCCCCGGGAGCCATTCCCTGGTTCTTTGGATTCAAAAAACCGGCACCGGCAGTTGTTCCGGAAGTATGTGTTCCATGTGTATCAGGTTGATAAGGATGGCGGCTGATAAGTTTTCCGTTGAAATCAATATGCGTGGAAATGTCTGCATTGTCACCCACACCTACAACTACATTTCTCCCTTTCAGGTTTCTGCCCGAGATTGATTGCAAACTGCTGATGCCATGTAAAGCAATATCATTGTAGTTAATGATCTTATCTTTTAAAGTCTGCTCACGTATAAAACTTACATAAGGCAATGCAGCAACAGCGCTGAGTTTACCCAGATCGGGTTGTATAAGAATCGTATTACTAAAATTGAATTTTGAGGGCACAATTACAAGGCCCATTTGCTGCAACCGGGTTTCTGCTTCCTGCATATTTACAGAAGGAAAAATACTGATGGCAAAAGTTCTGTTATCCAGTTTATCATTTGACTTCTTATATGAAAATACTGCAGGGTCAATTTTATAAAACCCGGGGATTGGGTTAATGGAAACTATATTATAGTTTTTGGCAGAAATAAAATCAAAGTCATTTTTTATCGTTGCCAGCCATGTATTTGATGGAATGTATTCATGCAACAGGATTCCTGCACCAGCCAATTGTTGTTTACTAATTTCCGTTGGCATTGTTGAAAACTGTATCAGTACATAATAGTTACCACCTGAAAAAACAGGCTGTATATCTTCTTTTTTAAAACTTTGTTTGCTGATATTATTGCCGGTAAAAAAATCGCCATTGGCAAAATGAACGGGAATTTCCCTGTCTTGTGACGCTGCCGTTATAAAGCAACTTAAAAAGACAAGGATCAAAATGAATGGGTAGTTTTTGATCATATTATATTTAGATTGTGTTGGATGTTGGTTAATCAAGGATGCTCAAAAATATAAACAAATTTTTGGGTAATAAAGTTTTATACGGGTTTTTGTTTCATTCCCGATTTCGATTCCTGTTGTTAACTGTATCTTTGCAACCGGATGAACCTGGAGTTGTTGTTGAATTTATATAAGAACGACCCCCGCAGTTTTCAAATTGCGGAAAGGGTCACTTTGCCCAAACCCCAGCATTTACACTTAAAAGGACTTTACGGAAGTGCTTCCCAATTTATACTCGCAGCAGTTTACAGCCAGCCATCTTTAGCACAAAGCAATCACCTGGTTATACTCAGGGATGCAGAAGAAGCTGCTTATTTTCACAATACGCTTGAAAATATTACCAATGCTTTAGATATATTTTATTTTCCTTCTTCTTTTAAGAACACAAAAAATTACCAGTTACTCAACAGCAGCCATGTGATGCTTCGTACAGAAGC
>JAYSWW010000483.1:0-2596 GCA_043717805.1 Ferruginibacter sp. | reverse complement strand
AAATCAAATTGCCACAGTCAAAATTCCTGTAAGAATTACAGATATCAATTATGGCAATCACCTGGGCAATGATTCACTGGTAAGCATTGTACACGAAGCGAGGGTTCAATGGCTTAAATCAAATCAATATTCCGAACTAGAAATAGAAGGAGTAGGTTTGATCATGAGCGATCTTGCTGTTGAATACCTCAATGAATCGTTTTATGGTGATGAACTTCAAATAAATATTGCTGCAACTGAAATTACAAAAGTAAGTTTTGAATTGTATTACACGGTGAAGGCTATCCGAAATGAAAACACGATCTTGATTGCAAAAGCAAAAACCGGAATGGTCTGTTATGATTATGGCAATAAAAAAGTAGCTGCGGTTCCGGAAAAGCTGGTATCTATCCTGAACAATGAATAACCTGAAGCTGGTTTAAGCTACACAACATCTACTTATATCATTGTAACCTGGTTTATAAGATATGAACTTGTTTGCAGGCAACCATTCTTTATGTATTTAAAGCACGTTTTCGTTCCATATCCGCCAATTTTCTTCTGCCTGTATCTGTAACATTTCATAACCATTTTTCACTTTTGCCCCGTATTTTCTACCCAATGACAAGAATTTTGTTTCTGCCGGATGATAAACAAGGTCGAACAAAAAATTTTTATTCCCCATAAAATGATAAGGTAATAATGGTTGTTCCAGATCATTGGGAAACATTCCAACCGGTGTACAATTGATGATCAACGGATATTCATTGATGATATCTTCATCTATATCCTCATAATTCATATACCCGGCTTCATTATTTATTTTCCTGGAAACAACCAGAAAATCTATTTGTAATTGCTGAAGCACATACTGTATTGCTTTGGAAGACCCTCCCGATCCTAACAGCAATGCCTTTTTATGATGCGCTTCCAATAAAGGTTCAAGTGATCTTTTAAAACCAATGACATCTGTATTGAAGCCCGTAAGTTTGTTCCGGGAAAATTTTATACAATTGACTGCACCAGCCTTTGATGCTTCCGGGTCAACCACATCCAAATAAGGTATTACAGATTCCTTGTAGGGGATCGTTACTGCCAGGCCTTTGAGATTCTTAATATTTTTGATCAAGGCAGGAAACTCAAGGATCGATTGCAATGGGAATAGTTCAAATTGACAATCATCCCTGTTTTCTTTTTCAAATTTTCCTGAAAAATATTTTTTAGAAAAAGAGTGGCCCAATGGATTTCCAATTAAACCATATATATTCATCAGGCTGTTTCTTTATCCAGGTATAAATTAAAGGTATCCCCTCTTAAGCCAATTCGCATGGCTTCTAAAGGAATCACTTCTGAAGGAGCAATATTTCCAAGGTTTACATTACATCCGATCAATTCGATAAAATACAGTTGCTGGGCCTTCTGAGGAGCTTCCCAGATGATTTTTTCTTCAGGGATCTGTGTCAGAATTTCCTGAACCAATCCTTCCCTTACTTCTCCACTACCCCTGTAAATACCAACATTGCCGGCTTCCCTTGCTTCTGCAATCACAAAGGTTGATCCTGCATTTAGTTCTGCCCGCATCAATTCTATCCATTTGTAAGGTGGAATGATATGTGCAGCGTCTTTACTGCCTACTTCACTCAATACCACACCATGCTTTGTCAGTTTTTCAATATAGCCGCATTTTTCCGCATGTGGAATGGTGATTGACCCATCGCTTACTTCCATATAACTAACACCAAATTCCTTACACACTTTTATATAATCTTCAAACTGGTTTCTTATTAAAAATGCCTCAAATAAAGTACCTCCAAAATAAATGGCCATATCATAAGACCTGTAAACTTCTAATTTCTCTTTCAAATTAGGAGTGACATATGCGGTACCAAAACCAAGCTTTACTACATCCACATGCGGGTGACAGGCACTCATAAAATTCTTTGCTTCTTCTACGCTCAGCCCCTTATCCATTACCATTGTTATCCCATGGTCACGTGGCTTTGCATTTCTCTGGGGAATCTGAGTCAGGTTAAAATTCATAATGAAGGTAATTTTGCGGGCAAAGATATTTAAAGCAGGTTAAAAGAGAACACAAAAAAACTGATTGATATCAGCGGGGTTTTTTCTTTTTGTATTTAGCTATGATCTCCACTACCTGCTGGTGCTGCAAAATTGCAGGATTGATCTCAATAAATTGTTTGATCAGCCTGGAATTGACCGACATTCCATTTTCAAGATATATCAAAGCTTCTTTGGTTTTACCGCAAGCAAAGAGAAAAATACTCTTATAAAATATGAATATGGGTTTAGAATCCATTTGTTCCAATGCAAAAGATGAATATTCCAGGCCTTCTTCAAACAATTCGCCTTTATAAAGACATTTGAGTAATTCAACCCAGCCCAACGTATTTTTTGGCCTTACCCTCACTACATTTCCAAAATAAGTTATGGCTTCGTCTATATTTCCAAGCTGCATAAAACACCTGCCAATTGCAAGGTTGAAATCAGGTTGCATCTTGTGTGCTTTCAATGCAATTTCGAGTACTTTTATAGCATTGCTCCAGTTTGCTTCGTTCATATAAGTGCAGGCAATCTTATAGTGCATTTGGCTGTCTTC
>JAYSWW010000482.1:0-2601 GCA_043717805.1 Ferruginibacter sp. | reverse complement strand
TTCAGTATTCAGTATTCCTTGTTCAATATTCAAATGTCCTCTTCAGGGAAAAATTTATACCAATATTTCCTGGATCTTTGTGGCTTCCATATTCGCATTCCTCATTGCAATACCACGGGCAGCATTGCCTGCAAATTCCAAAAAGGCTGCTTTGCTGATCTCATCATCACTAACCATGGCCGGTACACCATTGTCTCCGCCTTCACGGATTTTTTGTACCAATGGTATCTGGCCCAGGAACGGAATGTCAAATTCTTCTGCAAGATTTTTTCCGCCATCTTTTCCGAATATATAATATTTGTTTTCCGGCAATTCTGCTGCTGTAAAATAACTCATGTTCTCAACCAGGCCAATCACAGGCACTTTTAATTGAGCCTGTCCGAACATGGCAATGCCTTTTTTGGCATCAGCCAGTGCAACCAATTGAGGTGTGGTAACAACTATTACACCAGTAACGGGCACTGTTTGTACCATGGTTAAATGAATATCACCCGTTCCCGGTGGCATATCAATGATCAGATAATCCAGTTCACCCCAATCAACTTCGGTTACAAATTGCCGGATCGCACTGCTCACCATTGGCCCTCGCCAGATGACTGCCTGCTTTTCATCGATCAGTAAGCCGATACTCATTATTTTAATACCGAATTTTTCAATTGGTACGATCATCCCTTTTTGTCCATCATCTTTCATAAGCGGCCTTTCGCCCCTGATTCCAAACATGATGTGCTGGCTTGGGCCATAAATATCGGCATCCATCAAACCAACTTTTGCCCCACCTGCACTCAATGCCAGGGCAAGGTTTGCTGCCACGGTACTTTTTCCAACACCGCCTTTTCCACTCACAACTGCAATGATATTTTTTACCTGGGCCAAAACTGTTTTACCATCAAGCCTGTTGCTGCTTGTATTGCTTGTAAAATTCACGGTTACCTCTGCTTCTTTATTCACAAGTATCTTAATGGCGTTTATACAAGCGTTTTTGATCATATCTTTTAAGGGACAGGCTGGTGTGGTAAGTATAACAGTAAATGAAACCTTATTTCCTTCTACTAAAACATCTTTCACCATATTCAGAGTCACCAGGTCTTTACCAAGATCAGGTTCCTGCACATTGCCAAGGGCTTTCAGTATATCTTCGTTGTTCATCGTTCAATTATTTGTTAAAAAGTAATTTCCAGTCGCAAAATTAACCATTGAAACGCTTACTTTGTTTATGATTTACGAAATGTTGTTATTTTTGGTAACAAACATTTGAATTTCTAGAAAGCAATCTTACATTCGGTCATTGCTTATTGTACCAATAAAAATTGATCAGTAAATAAAATAAAAAATATCAGCAGCTAACGCATGACAAAATTTTTACGATACCTATTGATATCTTTTTTTATTTTTCCAACCGCTGCCAGGGCCCAGTTTGAAAGTTTTAAGGATTCTGTTGTACAACTTTATGGAGTTGTGATGACTGCCGACAGCCTTAAAGGCGTTCCTGCAGTGAGTATTGTGGTAAAAGGCCAAAACAGGGGAACAATTACCAATGAAAGGGGCGTTTTCAGTATTGTGGTCATCAAGGGTGATAAAGTTGAATTTTCCAGTATCGGGTTTAAATCTCAGTTGGTTTCAATACCAAAAGATCTGCAGGGAAACCAGCATAGCATCATTCAACTGATGGTGAATGATACCGTTTTTTTACCAGCCACCATTATCAAGCCCCGCATCAGCCGTCAACAATTTGATAGGGATTTTGCCAATACAAAAGTTCCCGATGATGATATCAGCATAGCCCGCAGCAATAACAATGTTGCCACCAGGCGGTTGCTGATGTCCAGCTTACCTGCAGATGGCCGCGAAGCCTCCAATCAATACCTGCGGCAAAGTGCCAATAAATTATACTACTCCGGGCAGTTAGCACCGCAAAATATTTTCAATCCATTTGCCTGGAATGAATTTATTAAAGCATGGAAGAGAGGCGATTTTAAGAAAAAGTCTTAGTGGGATACCAGATACCAGATACCGGATGAGGAAGTTTATATTGGCCGCAAAGTACTTTTATTGTTATCAGTGAATCAGTGTCTATTTTTCAATTTCATCTGCTTACAAATGCCTTGGGTAGTCACTTCACTTACCAATATTTTTTCCGAATAACTTTTTTATTATATCTATACACACTTACATTTGTATATGAGAATTTTTATCATTGGGTTTATGGGCACCGGAAAATCCCACTGGGGTAAGCAGTGGGCCGAAAAAAATAAAATGGATTTTTTCGACATGGATGCCCTGATCGAAAAAGAAGAACATGCATCAGTTGTTGATATTTTTGAAAAATCCGGGGAGGAATATTTCCGAGTTAAAGAGGCAGCGATGTTAAGAAGCCTGATTAAAAATGAAAACTGTATCATTTCCTGTGGTGGCGGAGCTCCTTGTTTTAATGAGAACATGGCCTGCATGAATGAAAATGGCATCACTGTATATTTATCAGCCACTCCATCTTATATTTTACAAAATGTACTTTTGGAAAAAGAAAAAAGGCCGGTGATAAAGAATATCAATGAAGCGGAATTGTTGTTTTTCATTGAACAGAAATTAAAAGAACGTTCA
>JAYSWW010000481.1:0-2608 GCA_043717805.1 Ferruginibacter sp. | reverse complement strand
GGCTTATTTTTTTCCTGAAAAAGCCGATTCCATTTTGCAACTGGCACATGCTGCTTCGCAATCACGTATTGATGCAGGAGTACAATTTCCCAGTGATGCAGTTGCAGGTTGGAAATTGGGAGAGCAGGTAGCCAAAAAAATAATTGAAAAAGCCAGACAGGATGGTTCGGCTAAATTGTGGGATGGCAACATGAACAAAGATCCAAAAAAATGGACAGGGACATACCCGATGGGAATAGAACTTGCCAACTTTACACCCATAGTATTGCATTCACCAGATCAGTTCAGGCCGTCAGCTCCACCAGATTTTGAAAAAGAAATGAAAGAACTAAAAGAATTCAAACAGAATTTCAAGACCCGTTCGCTGGCTTTTTACTGGGCAAATAATGGAGGATTTGATTTCTGGTCGAATGAAGCCGCTCAAAAAATGTTTGAATACCGTATGATGGATGATGCACCTGCTGCTGCACGTATATACACCATACTTCATGTTGCCTATCACGATGCTGCCATTGCCATCTTTGATGCTAAGTACAGTTATTGGGGAATCAGGCCATCACAGATGGACAGTACTTATAAGCCCCTGATTGCAACACCGCCATTCCCTGGTTATCCTTCGGGCCATGCCCTGGGTGCCGGTACTACCAGTACGGTCATGGAATATTTTTTTCCGGCAGATGCAACCTATTTTAGAAAGCTGGCGCAGGATTGTGCAGACTCAAGATTATATGCAGGTATTCATTTTAAAACAGATAATGAAACGGGTTTACAAATGGGTAAGGACATCGGTAAATTTATAGTTGAAACCTGGATGAAGCAGTGAATACCAAGTAAACTAAAATTATTTATAGAACTCATTATCCAGTGTAAACAAAAAAGCAAACCCGATTGGTTTAGTATACCTTTAGCAGGCTAATAAAAAATCTACTGGTTAATTCAGCATAAAAATTAATACAAATGGAAAATCAAAACCCCATTCCGGCTCAACAAAAAGCAGCAAAAATAGCCGGACTTACATGCTTGTTGACCATTGCAATAATAGTTGCTGCAAATTTCGGAATCAATACAAGGTTGATGGTAGTGGGCAATGCTACTGAAACGGCAAAGAATATTTTGGCCCATGAAACACTATTCCGGCTCAGTATCATTGCTCACCTGATTTATTGTGCAGGTATTATAGTCCTGCTTACATCACTTTACGAAATACTGAAGCCTGTAAACAGGGCTGCAACATTGCTGGCAACTTTTTTTAGATTTGTGTTTGCGCTTGTTTGGATTTCTGTTGTGCTCAATTTTTTTACTGCTCTGCGGCTCATAGGCAACAGCGATTATTTGCATGTCTTTGAAACAGACCGTTTACAGGCATTGGCCAAGGTTTATCTCTCCGGCTATGATGCCTATTATATCGGATTACTGTTTTGGTCACTAGCCTCCACCATTTGCAGTTGGTTGTGGTTGAAATCCGGTTATATTCCAAAAGCACTGGCTGCTTTTGGATTCATTTCTTCTGCATGGTGTGTGGCTTGTACCATTGCTTTCATCATTTACCCGGGATTCGCCGATACCGTTAACCTCTGGTGGTTCGATTCGGCTATGACCATTTTTGAAATAGTATTGAGTTTTTGGCTGCTCTTTAAAGGATTAAAGGCAACCGTTCCGCCACAACAGAATTTGTCAAACCGAAAAAAATTATTAAACTTCGGTTACTTATATAACAAACATGAAAAAAATCAGGCTGGGAACAAATTTTGCAGTTTTTCTTCTTTTTTTTGGAGTGGCCTTATTAGAAGCTTTTCAAATCCGCAACTGGATCAAAGCAATTTTTTGGCTGGCCATTGCTATTGTTTTCCTTCTGGCAGATAATTTAATAAAGAAGAGTGAATAAAATTAGAACTTGTAAGTAAAATTTGAAGATAACTATTAAGATAGCAAAAACTATTTCTGACTGCAGCCGGATTTGGGATGAATTATTACCTGCCGGGCATCATTTAATGTCAAGGCATTTACTGGCATTTGAAAATGCAAATATTGAAAATATTGAAAATAATTACTTGCAGGTTTTTTTAAAAGATAAAATGATCGGTGTAGTTTTTTTGCAAAAATTCCTTTTTAAGCATGGAGATCTGAATTTTGACCCGCAGTCAGCCTATTTATCAAGATTTATTGTGTTTATTTTACCGGCAAAATTGAACCTGCTGGTTTGTGGCTATTTGTTTAGAATTGATTTCCAGGGATTTTATTTTAAAAACCCAGGACAACAGTCTTTGGTTTTTGAAGCAATTGAATTATTCACAAAGCAAAATAGTAAAAACAATCCTTGCAGTATTATTATCAAAGATTGTAAAGAAATATTTGTTGAACAACAGTATAAACATTTCGGGTATCATTTCTTCAATGGAGATGTTACGATGGAAATAAACAGGAGGGCACATTGGTTAGCTTTTGATGATTATTTAAATGATCTGCATAAAAATTACCGGCAAAGGGCAAATAAGATCATAAAAGCATTTAAAGGTATTGAGATAAAGGAACTGAATGCTGCTGGAATTTCTGAACAGGCAATTGTTATAGAAAAGTTATACCTGAATGTGGTTGATAACCAGTCATT
>JAYSWW010000049.1:0-2254 GCA_043717805.1 Ferruginibacter sp. | reverse complement strand
CTTTACATTCATAATTTTAATTTCTTAATAACCGCTTTCACAGATCTTTTCAATGCATCAAATTCTTTAAACTGATCCTGTATAAAACTATTGTTTTCTATGTGCCCTAAAACTTCTGACATTTCCTGGTTGGTATCATAAACCATTTTCCGGTAAGGATTGCTGTAATCTTTTGCCCTTGCTTCATAAATCCCTTTGCTCATCCATTCTTTGGTAACAATCATTTTAAGAAAAATATCCTTCAAAACTGAGTTGGTAAATTGTTTTGATGTAATATTCAGGATTTCCAGCAGGCTGGTATAAGCATGTTGTAATTTATCTTTTTCATAATCAGTCCCACGGTCCTTGTAAAACTGGTGTACTTCATCCCAGCTTTTTATTTTCCCGGATTTGATGGTTCGCTTTAATTTTTCAACTTCTGTTTTTAACATAAGCTGACCTCCGATATTGAGCCATTCACTTCTGGAGATCTTAGCCGGCAAAGAAATTTTTAGTGAATCAAAATCGGAAAATTTATTCTGGCTGATGTGTTGCAACAAAACTTTGCAACTATAGAACATGATCATCTCAGAAAATAATTTAATTGCCTGCGGCACTTTTGTAATGACTGTTGGCCGATGTGTATTTTCCCACCCGGTTACAACAGCTTCACCTTTTTCTGTTGGTTTTAATTTTTTTAATATTGAAAGGGCAACAAACATTTCATTGATGGTATCCGGTGCCAGGTAATCATAATCAATGTGCTGTATCCTTTCGGTTCTCTTGTCACGATCCTCGTATTTCCATGCATTGCGGGATAGGGCATACATATTATACATGAACCAATAGCCGGGCATAATGAGTAACCTGTTATTGGTTACGTCATTGTTTACCAGGCAAAAAGGAATGGGAATATTCAGTTCGGCAGGATAATCTGCTTTTGCCAGGATGGTAAATGATGCAAATTTTGAATTGTGTTTAAGGCTTACACACAGCCCGGGCCAGAAACCACGCCCGGCAACGATCTCGCCATCCGGACTTCGGCTGTTGTGATTACTGCCGATGGTGGCGCCTGCAGCAATATTACTCTGCCCCATGATCAGCGATGCACAAAGAAATGAATTGTTATGGTGTTGTTCATGCGAAGGAAAGATCAATGAGTTCAAAACTTCGCAGCAGGAAATAGTAGAATTATTGCCCAGGTAAGAATTGATAAGCCTTGCCCCATATTTCAGTTGTGAGTGAGAAGCCATGATAAACCTGACGGCTTTTACACCATAAAAAATCCGGCAACCAAATCCTACAATGCCATTCACCAGTTCACATCCTTCACCTATCTGTGACCTGCGTTCCGGGTCGCTGTTGATGGTGAGGTTCTTTAATTTATTTGCACCTTTGATATAGGCATCAGTGCCTATCCAAACGTCTTTGATGATGCGGCAATTCTTTATTACAGATCGTTCGCCGATCTTTCCATAATAACCTCGTTGTTTGTCAAATTTCTGTTCGGTAAGCAATTTGAATTTTTCGAGTAATTCAAGGTCATCCCTGTATTTACTCCACAGGTATGCATCACCGCAAAGCATGCCGTTGAATGGAATAATACTTCTCCCGCCATTTTCGTTGCAGACTTCCACCAGGGTTCTGCCTGTTTCTTTTTCTCCAACTTTTACGATCCCGTTACCGAATTTTGAATTATCAGTTGCTGCCAGTTCATTCACATTGGCGATCATGACATCATTTTCAATTATATAGTGGCTCAGGTAATTTACATTGTCGATGCATACATTATCTCCCAGGTCGCTGCTGATGATCGTACTGTTGTATAAACCAACTGCCATGCGCAGGTTGTGAAATTCATGGTACAATGGTTGTAAACTCCCGATACGGACCAAACCGAAAAATTTACAGTTCCTAACCAGGTTGGCATTGAAAAGGTTTGTCACCTGTATCATATTCCAGTTGTCTGAAGTATTCCTGTTGTGTACCAATGTATCAATTTCTGCAGTTGTAAGCGAACGGTAAACGGCTTTGTTCCTGTTTTGAATATTCCGGAGGTGATATTCATCTTTACCTGCAGGGATATATTTTTTTTCAATAAAATTATATCCAAGATCGTTGACCGGATGTTTTTTTATGATGTTCATATCCCTGTTCCCAATAAGGAGAACTAAATTTTAAAGTTTATAATTAATACTAATCTATTTATCAGTTCGTTGGCCTGCAACTGGTAATTTACTTTTAAAAATAACGTATTTTTTTTAATGAATACCTA
>JAYSWW010000480.1:0-2627 GCA_043717805.1 Ferruginibacter sp. | reverse complement strand
AATGCTGAATTTGATGATATAATGGAAACCATAGAAGACTATAGCCTTGATGTTGTGCAGCTTCATGGCGATGAATCTCCGTATTTATGTGAACAGGTGTCCAATGAGATCGAAACAATCAAAGTGTTCAGGATTGATGATACGAGTGATAAATCCATAGACTATATGCTGCAGGAATACGATGAAGTTTGTGATTATTATTTATTTGATACTGCAGGAAAGAATGGGGCTGGTGGTACAGGCAAAAAATTCGACTGGAAAAAAATTGCAACCAGTAAGATTGAAAAACCTTTTTTCTTAAGCGGTGGTATTGGCCCGGAAGATGCTTTGCTGGTAAAAAAATTCAAACATCCTGACTTTTATGGAGTGGATCTGAACAGCCGGTTTGAAAAGGAACCCGGCATTAAAGACATGTCATTGCTGTTAAAGTTTTTGCATGAATTGAAATGATTTTCCTTACGGATAAATGAACAGAAGTCCCTTGCATTGCTTCAATCAGCCTTATTTAATATTCTGAAGGAATGATTGAGAAGGGCTTTGTCATCACAACAAGATGAAACAAAAAAAGAAACTTGACCAATTTACAAATCCCGACAAACATGGTTACTATGGTGAGTTTGGCGGTGCTTTTATTCCTGAAATGCTTATCCCGAATGTAGCAGAATTGCAAAAGAAATATAAAAAGATAACTGCTTCTGAATCTTTTAAAAAAGAATTTGAGTTGTTATTAAAAGATTTCGCAGGAAGGCCCACGCCGTTATTTTATGCCGAAGGGTTGAGCAAAAAATTCAATACAGATATTTTCCTGAAACGCGAAGACCTTTGTCATACCGGGG
Organism: Ferruginibacter sp.; assembly: GCA_043717805.1. Lineage (GTDB taxonomy): Bacteria > Bacteroidota > Bacteroidia > Chitinophagales > Chitinophagaceae > Ferruginibacter. Next base: position 1,791 of record JAYSWW010000480.1, on the reverse strand, counting down.
CCCATAAGATCAACAATACGATCGGGCAGGTGATACTGGCACAGCATTTAGGTAAAAAAAGGATCATTGCTGAAACGGGTGCTGGGCAACATGGAGTTGCTACCGCAACGGTATGTGCACTCAAGGGATTGGAATGTATTGTTTACATGGGCGAAAAAGACATTGAACGGCAGGCTCCCAATGTGGCCCGTATGAAAATGTTGGGTGCAACGGTTATTCCGGCAATAAGCGGAAGCAAAACATTGAAGGATGCAACCAATGAAGCCATTCGCGACTGGATCAATCATCCCCATGATACTCATTATATAATTGGCAGTGTGGTAGGCCCACATCCTTATCCTGATATGGTGGCACGTTTTCAAAGTGTTATCAGCAAAGAGATCAAAAAGCAGTTGTTTAAAAAAACCGGCTTTCGTTTACCCACTCATGTTATTGCATGTGTTGGAGGAGGAAGCAATGCAGCCGGAGCCTTTTATCATTTCCTGGAAGAGAAAAAAGTAAAATTAATTGCAGTGGAAGCCGCCGGTTGTGGAATTGATTCGGGCAGAACTGCTGCAACAACACAACTAGGATCTGCCGGTATTTTGCACGGAAGTAAAAGTCTGTTGATGCAGACTGAAGATGGGCAGGTGGTGGAGCCACACAGCATTTCAGCAGGGTTGGATTATCCGGGTATCGGGCCGATGCATGCAAATTTATTTTTGCAGAAGAGGGCTTTTTTCATGTCTGCAACGGATGATGAAGCATTGAATGCAGGTTTTGAGCTCTCAAAGTCAACCGGTATCATACCTGCACTTGAAACAGCTCACGCATTTGCTGTTTTAAAAGATATTCATTTTAAAAAGGATGACAGGGTAGTGATCTGTTTAAGTGGAAGAGGGGATAAGGATCTGTCAACTTATATGAATCATTTATAGTTAAATCATAAGATGAATGAGCACAAAAAACTTTAAAATATCTGATACCATTACCCACATATTAAAAAAGCCCCTTACTAAAAGGGAAAATATAAATGTGGTCTCAAACAAGCTGGATGTTTTATTTGAGTTGAAAAACAAAAATCTCCTGAACATTTTCTGCACAGCCGGCTTTCCTGATAAAGACAGTACAGCAGAGGTCATGATTGCTTTACAAAAACACGGAGCTGATATGATCGAAATAGGAATGCCCTATAGTGATCCTATAGCAGATGGCCCTGTAATACAGCAAAGCAACCTGGTTGCACTGAAGAATGGAATGACAATGGAATTGCTTTTCAGGCAATTGAATGAAATAAAAAAGCAGCTCACGGTTCCTGTTATATTGATGGGTTACTTAAACCCGGTTTTGCAATATGGCATGGATCGTTTTTGTGCCGATGCCGCCAATGCCGGCGTAGATGCTGTAATATTGCCCGACCTGCCAATGTATGAATTTGAAACATACTATAAGAAGATATTTGAAAAAAACAACCTGCACGTTGTCTTTTTGATAACACCCGAAACAAGTGAACAACGGATCAAAATGGCAGATAAGTTAAGCAGCGGTTTTTTATATGCAGTTTCTTCATCAACCACAACAGGAAATACGGAAGGGATATCTTCCAATGAAAAATATTTTAAAAAGCTGGCTGCAATGAAACTAAAAAATCCTTACCTGATTGGTTTTGGAATCAACGACAGGGATGGTTTTGAAAACGCCTGCTCCTATGCTTCAGGGGCTATTATAGGAAGTGCATATATAAAAGCATTGATGAATAATTCAGGAAATACAGACCAAACTACGGCATTGTTTATCAGAGGTATTAAACCG
>JAYSWW010000479.1:0-6751 GCA_043717805.1 Ferruginibacter sp. | reverse complement strand
CTTACCTTTGCCTTCCCAAAAAAAAGGGGTTACAAACTATTGCCATTTTTTTGAAAATCAGTTCTTTATTTTTTATGCCGAAGTAGCTCAGTTGGTAGAGCAGCTGATTTGTAATCAGCAGGTCGCTGGTTCGACTCCAGTCTTCGGCTCAGTTAGGCAAACGGGCAGATGGCCGAGTGGTTAAAGGCGACAGACTGTAAATCTGTTCACGTAAGTGTACGTAGGTTCGAACCCTACTCTGCCCACAAAGCCAATTTGAAGATGTATCAATTTGGTAATTTGAAGATTTTAAGTTCTTTTTTTAATGTGGAGACGTGCTAATTATTTAATCAGCAAGTTTTATAATCTCCAAATCAACAAGCGGAAGTAGCTCATTTGGTAGAGCGATAGCCTTCCAAGCTATAGGTGGCCAGTTCGAGCCTGGTCTTCCGCTCAGTGCTTCTACAAAACCTTATAGGTTTTAAAACCTATAAGGTTTCTTAAGCCGTCGTAGCTCAGGGGTAGAGCACTTCCTTGGTAGGGAAGGGGTCGTGAGTTCGATTCTCACTGATGGCTCAAAAGATATTTGAAAAAATCAATTGGGTAGTCTGGAATTTGAACATCCTGCTAAAATCGGTAGGCGCGAGTTCCCTGCCTGACTGCGTCAAGCAGACAGGGATTCTCACTGATGGCTCTTTAAAATGAAATAAGTACCAAAAAGTATAAATAATAACAGTCCACGGTTTACAGACTTAAAATGAAAACCAATTTTCAAAACAAATACTAAAAATTAAACAATGGCAAAAGAATCTTTCAAGAGGGATAAACCCCATCTTAACGTTGGTACTATCGGTCACGTAGATCATGGTAAAACAACATTAACAGCCGCTATAACCGATGTTTTGTCAAAAAAAGGTTTAGCGGAGAAAAAAAATTATGATGACATCGATGGTGCTCCTGAAGAAAAAGAAAGGGGTATCACGATCAATACGGCACACGTTGAGTATGCTACTACTAAGCGCCACTATGCACACGTTGATTGTCCCGGTCACGCCGATTATGTTAAGAACATGATCACCGGTGCTGCACAGATGGACGGAGCGATCCTGGTAGTTGCTGCAACTGACGGGCCAATGCCGCAAACCAAAGAACACATTCTGCTGGCCCGCCAGGTTGGTGTACCTCAGATAGTTGTTTTCATGAACAAAGTTGACCTGGTAGATGATCCTGAATTACTGGAACTGGTTGAAATGGAGATCCGTGAGTTGTTAAGCTCATATGGTTTTGATGGAGACAATACTCCAATTATCCAGGGTTCTGCAACCGGTGCTTTGGCTGGTGAAGAAAAATGGATTGCAAAGATCGATGAACTGATGGACGCTGTTGACAGCTACATTCCATTGCCTCCACGTTTGGTTGATTTACCTTTCCTGATGAGTGTTGAGGACGTGTTCTCAATCACAGGTCGTGGTACTGTTGCTACAGGTCGTATCGAAAGAGGCCGTATCAAAGTAGGTGAGTCTATTGAGATCGTAGGATTAATGGAAAAGCCATTGTCTACAACCTGCACCGGTGTTGAGATGTTTAAGAAATTACTGGATGAAGGTGAAGCAGGAGACAATGCTGGTCTTTTGTTACGTGGTATTGAAAAAACCCAGATCCGTCGTGGAATGGTACTTTGCAAACCAGGTTCTATCACTCCGCATACCGAATTCAAAGGCGAAGTTTATGTACTTAGCAAAGAGGAAGGCGGACGTCATACTCCATTCTTCAACAAATACCGTCCTCAGTTCTATTTCCGTACAACAGACGTTACCGGAGAAGTTGAATTGAATGCAGGAACTGAAATGGTTATGCCTGGCGATAACACAAACTTAACTGTAAAACTTATCCAGCCAATTGCGATGGAAAAAGGACTGAAGTTTGCGATTCGTGAAGGTGGCCGTACAGTGGGTGCCGGACAGGTAACTGAAATTTTAAAATAAGCTTTTAGCAAATAGCTTTTAGCTATTAGCCTTGAGGCTTTGTATAAGATAATTTATTATCTTTGCAATATTAACTAAAAGCTGTTCCGATAGTCTCGGAATAGCTTTTAGCTTTTTTACGGGCATGGTCCCGCAGTTAGCGGGATACGGGTCTAAAAAATACGGGCATGGTGCAACGGTAGCATACGGGTCTCCAACACCTTTGATCTGGGTTCGAATCCTAGTGCCCGTGCTGATTAAAGTTAAAAGGGTTTAAAAGTTGAAAAAGGTTTAAAGGTTAATCAACCTTAAACCATTAAACCCTTAAACGATTTAAACAATAATTATGAACAAATTCACAGTTTTTGTAAAGGAATCTTACAAAGAAATGATGGAAAAAGTAACCTGGCCTAAATGGGAACAGTTACAGCAATCCACAATGATCGTGCTTGGAGCAACATTGTTTATCACTGCTATTGTGGCTTTGATGGATTTTATTGCCAACGGATCAATGAAATTTATTTACTCTTTATTTGCATAATTATGGAAGATACAACACCAGCAGGAAGCGAGGAAACTGTTGAAAATACAGATAATTCCGTGGCAGTTGAGCATTCAGATGCTGAAACTAATGAGGTTGTTGAAAAATCAGCAATTATCGAAAAAGCCGAAAAACCAGGTAAGGAAAGCAAGTGGTATGTACTTAGGGTGGTTAGCGGAAAAGAACGTAAAATTAAAGAATACCTTGATAAAGATATCATCCGGAACGGGTGGGACAAAGTTATTGTTCAGATATTTTTACCGGTAGAAAAAGTTTACAAAGTCCTAAACGGTAAAAAAGTAATGAGGGAAAGAAATTTTTATCCCGGGTATATCATGATGGAAGTAGCCGGCGATAAGCTGAATGATGATATTATCCAGCACGTTAGCAATATCAGCAACGTAATGCACTTCTTAACCGATGGAAAGGGTTCTAAAGGAAACATTATTTCTTTGCGTAAAGCAGAAGTGAATAAAATGCTCGGAAAAGTTGATGAAATGAGTGATGTTGGCGGTGTAACCATGAGCGAGCCATTCATTATAGGAGAAACCATAAAGATCATCGACGGGCCTTTCAACGACTTCAATGGTGTGATTGAAGAAGTAAGCGACGAGAAGAAAAAATTAAAAGTTCAGGTTAAGATATTCGGAAGAGCTACCCCGGTAGAATTAAGCTACATGCAGGTAGAAAAAATTGTTTAAATTCTCAAAACCAACTGCTTCCGGCCGTTCTGAAAATATTCAGGACGGTTTTTTTTATTATGTAAAAATAATCCCTTACTTTTGCCGCCCCAATTAGTTCTTTATTGAATCTGTTTCGCCGAAAAGCGTTACAACATGGGAGTTTACTCCGCTACAGCGGGGCGAACGTTATCACCAAAAAAAATAAAAAATGGCAAAAGAAATTACCGGCTATGTTAAGCTCCAGTGTAAAGGAGGACAAGCCAACCCTGCACCGCCGATCGGCCCTGCATTGGGTTCTAAAGGTGTCAATATCATGGAGTTCTGTAAGCAGTTCAATGCCAGGACCCAGGATAAACCCGGAAAAGTGCTACCTGTATTGATTACTGTGTATGCCGACAAATCCTTCGAATTTATTATCAAAACCCCACCGGCAGCAGTTCAGTTAATGGACGCAGCCAAGATCACCAGTGGCAGTAAAGAGCCAAACCGTGTAAAGGTTGGAAAAGTATCCTGGGCTCAGGTTGAAGAAATTGCAAAGGATAAAATGTCTGATCTGAATGCTTTTACCATCAACAGCGCTATGAGCATGGTTGCAGGAACAGCACGCAGTATGGGATTAACAGTGGAAGGTAAAGCTCCATGGGAAAATTAATTGTCAACCCTGTCTGCCGAAAGGCAGGCTTAAATCTTAAAAAATGATCACAAAAGCTAGAAAGATAGCAAATACTAAGGTTGACATAAACAAAGCTTATACGCTTAAGGAAGCATCAACTTTAGTAAAAGAAATAAATACAACAAAATTCGACAGTTCAGTAGATCTGCACGTTCGCTTGGGTGTTGATCCAAAGAAAGCAGACCAGGCGATCCGTGGAACGGTATCATTGCCTCATGGTACAGGTAAAACCAAACGTGTGTTGGTTCTGTGCACCCCTGATAAAGAAGCCGAAGCAAAAAATGCAGGAGCTGATTTTGTGGGACTGGATGAATTTATCACCAAAATTGAATCAGGCTGGACAGATATAGACGTAATTGTTGCTACTCCGTCAGTGATGCCTAAAATTGGTAAACTGGGTAAAGTTTTAGGTCCCCGTAACCTGATGCCAAATCCAAAAACAGGTACTGTAACCAATGATGTGGCCGGTGCTGTAAATGATTTGAAAGGTGGTAAAATTGCCTTCAAAGTTGATAAAGTGGGTATCATTCATGCATCAGTCGGACGTGTGAGTTTCGCCTCTGAAAAAATTGCAGAAAACTGCCAGGAATTTATCAATGCTATCATTAAATTAAAGCCTTCAACATCTAAAGGAACATATCTGAAAGGTGTGAGTATGGCAAGTACAATGAGCCCGGGCATTATTGTAGACACAAAATCTGTTCAAAACTAATTCGGTTTCAACCGGGTTTATAAAATATTTGTTATGACAAAACAGGAAAAAAATGAAGTGATAGAATTGCTGAAAGGCAAATTCTCTCAGTATAATAATTTCTACATTACCGACACGGAAAGCCTTACTGTAGCACAGGTTGGCAAATTACGCAGTCATTGCTTTGATAAGCAGGTAGAAATGAAAGTGGCTAAAAACACTTTGATCAAAAAAGCACTGGAAAGCCTGGATACTGAAAAATATGCAGGTGTTTATGATTCTTTACACAAGGTAACTGCTTTGTTATTCAGTGAAAATCCTAAAGATCCTGCTGTAATTCTCAGCAGTTTCCGCAAAGCAAATAACAATGAAAGGCCAGTATTGAAAGCAGCGTTTATAAATGGTGATGTATTTGTGGGTGATAACCAGTTAAAGGTTCTTACACAGATCAAAACCAAAAATGAACTTATTGGTGAGATCATTGGTTTATTGCAATCACCTATTCAACGTGTATTGGGTGCTTTGCAAAATAAGGATGCTGCAAAAGCAGTAGCTGAAGAAGCTCCGGTTGCTGAAGCTGCCGCCGCAGCACCGGTTTCTGAAGTCGTTACTCCTGTTGAAGAAGCACCCGTTGCAGATGCTCCGGCTGTAGAAACAACACCGGAAACACCGGCAGCAGAAACAACAGATGCAGCGCCTGAAGCGCCCGCAGCTGAGTAATCTGGTATTATATTGTTTGGCAATTTTGACAGGCAAATAATTATAAAACAATTTTTTTAAACTATCCGACGGATCCGCCTCAGGCGGGTATGAAGCCGGAAAAAATCAAACATTATGGCAGACGTAAAAGCATTGGCTGAGAACCTGGTAGGTTTAACAGTAAAAGAAGTTCAGGAATTGGCTGAATTTTTAAAATCAGAATATGGTATTGAACCAGCTGCAGCTGCAGTTGTAGTAAGCGCAGGTGGCGATGGCCCGGCAGCTGCTGAAGAAAAAACATCTTTCAATGTTATTTTGAAGGCTGCAGGTGCTAACAAACTTGCAATCGTAAAAATCGTTAAAGAATTAACAGGATTAGGACTTAAAGAAGCCAAAGATCTGGTGGATGGTGCTCCAAAACCAGTTAAAGAAGGTGTTGACAAAGCAACAGCTGAAGAACTAAAAACAAAATTAACTGAAGCTGGTGCTGAAGTTGAAGTTGCTTAATTAATTCTTTTAAATATAGCTTTAAAGGCCGGAACGCTTCATGCGGACCGGCTTTTTTATTTTACCACTGTTGGTTTTGTATATTGGATTTGACTTTTATTCACAATGGTTTTTTACTTTTTATATAATTCATACATTTTTGTTTAGTGGTATAGTATTTGACTATTACTAATAAAATTAAGAATGGGTAAATACCTTACGCTGATATTTCTGATAACTGCATTTTCAATCAATACATTTTCACAACAAACCGATTCACTGAGCCGGATAACTGTAAATACAAAACCAATTCATGTTTATCATATAAAACTTTGGATAGATATTCCTGCATCGGTGGTTTTTGCCGGTTTGTCTTTGAACGGAATGAACATAATTTATGGTAGAGACACCATTCCTGTTGCCGAAGTATTGGCGCTGGATAAGAAAAATATCAATTCATTTGACAGGCCCATCGCAAATAATTTCTCAGCAAAAGCAAAAGCAACCAGCGATCTGTTCTTTTATGGAAGTATGCCATTACCGCTTTTCCTGTTGTTGGACAAAAAGATAAGAAAAGACGGTTTAAGGGTTGGTCTTTTATACCTGGAAGCCCTGGGAATGACAGGTGTTTTATACACAACTTCGGCCATGCTGGCTGACAGGTACCGGCCACTGACTTACAATGAAAATGCACCTTTGGACGAAAGGAGAAGTGGGGGGTCAAGGAATTCATTTTTTGCCGGGCATCCGGCACTGGTAGCTACTTCCACTTTCTTCATGGCAAAAGTTTATTCAGATTACCATCCCGAAATGAAGCATAAATGGGTTTTATTTGCCCTGGCAGGAAGCGCAACTGCTGCAACGGGCTATTTGCGGCTAAAAGCGGGTTACCATTTTCCTACAGATGTTATTACCGGTGTGGCTGTTGGTACACTTGTGGGTATCCTGGTACCCCATTTCCATAAAAATAAATCAAAGAAAATAGCCAAACTCACGCTGTATCCTAATTTCAAAAATCAGCATACCGGGTTTACG
>JAYSWW010000478.1:0-2654 GCA_043717805.1 Ferruginibacter sp. | reverse complement strand
CACGTTCGTTTTCCTAAGCTCCTGTCAAAAGGATATTGAAGTTTTTGTTCCCAACCCCGGGCAGCTAGCTGGCCCTGATAGTACCTGGTACAATACCATTACCAATACATTACCTGTAAATGCATTAAAAAATAAATTATTAAATAATATTCAAAAAGACAGTTTTGTATTAAATAACAATACTGTTACATTAACAACTGCTTTGGGATTGCAATGTACTTTTGTCCCCGGCGCACTGATAAATGCAAACAACGTTCCTGTTACCGGTAAAATATATCTTGAAACCCATTTACTAAGGAAAAAAGGCGATTTGATAAAAATGGGAAAGCCAACTACATCCATCGATAGAATGCTTGTGAGCGGTGGCGCATATTTTATAAAACTTTATACAGACAGTTCGGTATTACAGCTTTCACAGAATAGCCATATGTATGTACGATACAATGATTCGCCTGTTTCAGGGTTTATGAGCGTATTCAATGGTGTTGAAACAAATACGGGTTCATTTACATGGTTACAAAGTTTAGATACTCTCAATAACCGTGTTACTACTGCATTGAATCAATCTTATGAAATATTGTTTAACAGGCTTGGGTGGATCAATTGCGATTATTTTTATGATACAACCAGTGCCCCCCGAACAACTGTTTCAGCCGTTTTGCCATCTTATTTTACCAATGCCAATTCTGTTGCCTATACGGTGTTCAACGATATGCGTTCTGTAATTGGAATGAATGGAAACGCAACTACCAGGAAGTTCAGTACAGGTAAATTACCTGCAAACAAAACGATCAATGTGATCATTATATCAAAACAGGGAGATGATTATTATCTTGGGCATGAACAAACGCTGACAGTTTCGCCCTCAGCCGGTACAATTGGAAACCAATTGGTAAATGTAACGCCGGTAAAAACATCTCTTGATAATATTAAAGCTTACCTGGATGGTTTATAAAGAATTTGCTTTGGGGGTTAAATAAAAAGTTGTCCGGTTAGGGACAACTTTTTTTATCATAAAATTTTAATTTCATTATCAGTTTACCAATGTACCAACCCTTTCACCGGTTACAACACTCAACAGGTTTCCGGGTTTATTCATATCAAAAACAATAATGGGAAGATCGTTTTCCATACAAAGTGTAAATGCAGTCATATCCATCACTTTCAGGTTTTTAGAAATACAATCTGCAAAGGATATTTTTTCATACTTGGTGGCATTGGAATCTTTCTCAGGATCTGCTGTATAAATGCCGTCTACCCTGGTGCCTTTTAAGATAACGTCTGCTTTTATTTCAATGGCCCTCAATGAACCTGCAGTATCTGTTGTAAAATAGGGGTTTCCCGTTCCAGCCCCGAAGATCACCACCCTGCCTTTCTCGAGATGCCGCATGGCCCTTCGGCGGATATAAGGCTCAGCGATCTGTTCCATTTTTATGGCACTCTGCAGCCTGGTATACACCCCGGCTTTTTCAAGTCCGGCCTGTAATGCCATACCATTGATAACAGTTGCAAGCATGCCCATATAGTCGCCCTGAGCCCGTTCAATGCCTGTTTCAGCTTCATTCATACCTCTGTAAATATTTCCTCCGCCAATAACTATGGCAACCTGTACCCCCATTTCTGTGATTTGCTTGATATCCTGGGCATATTGTGCGATAACAGTGGAATCCATTCCAAAGTTTTTTTCACCCATCAAAGACTCGCCGGAAAGTTTTAATAAGATTCGCTTGTATTTGGGAAGCATTTTTTAATATTTAGGTGCTTAAATATTTTTAACGAAGATATATTTTTATAATTGACCGCATTAATTTTCCTTAAAAATTGCTGCAGTTTTTAAAATCAGTCTGTTTCTAATGCATTACTCAGAAGGAAATATGTATAAAAAAAGCGAAACAATTGTTTCGCTTTTTTTATATTATCATTAAGGATTATCCCAATGCTACTCTCTTAAATTCTGTGACCTTAAGATCAGCACTGATGCTTTTCAGGTGTTCTGCAACAGACTTGTTATTATCTTTTACAAATGCCTGCGCCATCAATGTATTGTCTTTGAAAAATTTATTCAGTTTGCCCATGGCAATTTTTTCAGCCATTTCAGCTGGTTTCCCTTCTGCTTTTACAACTTCAATTGCAATGTTTTTTTCTCTTTCGATCACTTCAGCAGGAATAGAAGTTTCATCTACTGCCAAAGGGTTCATGGCAGCGATCTGCATAGCCAGGTCTTTACCGGCTTCTGCAGCTTCCTGTGTCAATCCAACCAGCACACCCATGCGATTGGCACCATGGATATAGCTTGCTACATAGGGTGCTTCTACTCTTTCAAATTTTGAAACTTCGATCTTCTCGCCAATAGAAGCAAGTTTATCATTGATCATATCGGATACTTTAGCACCGTTGATCGATACTGCATTTAATTCTTCTGCAGATTTTACATTGTTTGCAATCGCAGCATCAGCAATGCTTTGAGCAAACGCTACAAAGTCTGCATTCTTGCTTACGAAATCAGTTTCGCAACTGATGCAAACAATAATACCTGTTTTATTATCAGCGGTTGTTTTTGCAAGGATCACTCCTTCTTTTGCTTCACGGTCGCTGCGTTTTGCGGCAACTTTCTGACCTTGCTTACGCAACCAGTCGATTGCTGCTTCAAAATC
>JAYSWW010000477.1:0-17633 GCA_043717805.1 Ferruginibacter sp. | reverse complement strand
CTTTATTAAAATTAGTTATTTAATTTTGCAACCATGAATCTCTTAGATGGAAAAATTGCATCCCAGGCGGTAAAAGACAATTTAAAAGAAAAACTTGCTTTACTTAAGGAACAACATAAAAAAACACCTCAGCTTGCAGCACTATTGGTTGGAAGCAATGGCGCCAGTGAAACTTATGTTGCCAGTAAAATCAGGAGTTGTGCAGAAGTAGGATTTATCAGCACATTGATCAGGCTGGAAGAAACTGTTTCAGAAAAAGAACTGGTAGCTGCCATCAATGACCTGAACAGCAATGATGATATTGACGGGATACTGGTACAGTTGCCATTGCCGGCACACATCAATGAAGAAAAGATCATCAACCTGGTTGATCCGAAAAAAGATGTAGATGGTTTTCATCCGCTCAATTCCGGCAAAATGCTGCAAGGGCTTCCAACATTTATACCAGCAACACCATACGGGATCATGCTGTTGCTTGAACACTATAAAATTGAAACCAGCGGCAAGCATGCTGTTGTGATCGGGAGAAGTAATATTGTAGGAAGGCCCATCAGTGTGCTGCTCAGCCAGAATACAAACCCGGGAAACTGTACGGTAACTGTGTGCCATAGCCGCACAAAAAATCTGAAAGAGATCTGTTTACAGGCAGATATAATTGTAGCCGCACTTGGCAAAGCAGCTTTCTTAACGGCAGATATGGTAAAAGAAAATGCCGTTGTTATAGACGTTGGTATTACCAGGATTCCCGATGCAACAAAAAAATCCGGTTTCGCCATAAAAGGAGATGTTGATTTTGAAAATGTTGCCCCAAAATGCAGTTACATTACACCGGTACCCGGTGGTGTTGGACTGATGACCATTGCCGCTTTGCTGATAAATACCTATAACGCATACATGCAAAAATACAACTGATCAGATAAAAACCTGTTTTTTGCTTTAATATCAAATCATTGAAAACATCCATAAATACAGTTCAGCAACTTCCCGTAATGGAACATTTTTATACAATACAGGGAGAAGGGTTTCACCAGGGAAGGGCTGCATATTTTATACGCCTGGGTGGTTGCGATGTGGGTTGTGTATGGTGTGATGTGAAAGAAAGCTGGGATGCATCCCTGCATCCTTTGATAAACATTGATGACCTCGTTTTTACTATTCAGCAAACTGCCGCAAAGCTGGTTGTTATAACCGGCGGTGAACCATTGATGCATCAATTGGATCTGCTGACAACAGCCCTTCAGTCAGCAGGATTTGAAACAAATATTGAAACTTCCGGTGCACATCCACTAAGCGGAAACTGGGACTGGATCTGCCTTTCACCAAAAAAATTCAAAGAACCACTGCCACCAATATTGCCAATGGCCAATGAATTGAAAGTGGTTGTATTTAATAATTCAGATTTTCATTGGGCCGAACAATATGCCGGACTGGTATCACCGGAATGCAAACTTTATTTACAACCTGAATGGGACAGGGCATCGATCGTAACGCCGCTGATCATCGAATACATAAAACAACACCCACAATGGGAATTATCGCTGCAGATTCATAAATTTATAAATGTTCCGTGAGAGATCAAATTGGAGATTTGAAAATTTGAAGATGGAAGAAATTTCAAACAGCAAGAATCTCTTTTCCAAATCAGCACATCCCCAAATTGGAAGTTAACATAGAAAACATACTTTAACAGACATTACAATATTCAATAGAATTTTTAATTCTACCTTCATCCAACAAATCCAGCAATGAAAAAAAACAACCTCCGTTATTTCAGACCGGCATTCTTATTTCTTATTTCAACTTTCTCATTTCTTATTTCAACTGCTCAATGGTATGATCCTGAAAAAGTAAATAAGAAAGCCGGGGATATCTATGGCACAGCTTATGAAGAAGCCAGGGAAGGAAAATACAATGAATCAATCCAACACCTGAATGAAGCATTGAAACTGGACCCGAAATTCGTTGATGTTTTTTTATCACGTGCCGGCATATACGCAAATCTGAAGAATTACTATGCCTCCGTAACTGATTTTAAAACCGCCCTGGAAATGGATTCGGTTTATTCAATAACATATCTATTGCCATATTCCATTTCCCTGGCAGGAACGGGGGATTTTGTTGCCGCATTGAATGCAGTAAATGATTTTCTGAAAAATCCATCGTTGAATAAACAAAGTATACAGGCAGGTAACTACCGGAAAAAAGTATTTGAGTTTGCACTGGATTACCAGCAAAAGCATCCATCCGGAAACTATGTTTTTGCACCCCGCAACCTGGGGGATAGCATCAACAGTTCTGCATTGGAATATTTTCCTTCCTTAACCATTGATGGCAGCAAAATGATATTTACCAGGCGTGTTAACAACGATGAAGATTTTTATGAAAGTAATTTTTTAAACGGTAAATGGAGCAATGCAAAACCGGTTGGCGGAAAGATAAATACCAACCTGAATGAAGGCGCCCAGAACATTTCACAGGATGGACAATGGCTGATCTTTACAGGCTGTAATTACCCCGAAGGTCAGGGAAGCTGTGATCTGTATATTGCTTATAAAACCAAGAACGGAAGTTGGACGGAACCAGAAAATATCGGCCCTGTTGTAAATACAGATTACTGGGAATCTTCACCTTCCCTTTCGCCTGATAAAAAAGACCTTTATTTTTCCAGCAGCCGGGAAGGTGGCTATGGCGGCAAGGATATATGGGTTACCCACAGGCTTGCAAACCGAAAATGGGGAAGGCCTGTAAACCTGGGACCTGAAATAAATACAAGCGCAGATGAAGGTTGCCCGTTCATTCACGCCGATAACCACACGCTGTACTTCAACAGCAACGGGCATTTGGGTTATGGCATGACAGACCTTTTTCTTTCCAGGAAATTAAACGACAGCACCTGGAGCAAAGCAGAAAACCTGGGTTACCCCATCAATACCATTGATGATGAAGGTTCCCTGATCGTTGCTTCTGACGGAAAAACATCTTACTATGCCAGCGACCGTGGTGATACCAGGGGTGGTCTCGACCTCTATTGTTTTGAATTGAGGGAAGACATCCGTGCAGACAGGACACTTTGGGTTAAAGGAAAAGTTTATGACAAGAAAACCAATGCAGGCTTACCATCTTCTGTTGAACTAACGGAAATAGGTAGCCGTAAAATTATTTCCAGATTGCAAACAGATGAGGATGGTAATTACCTGGTTACCTTACCGGTTGGGAAAGATTACGGATTCAATGTAAACCGCAAAGGTTATTTATTCTATTCAGATAATTTTTCCCTGATCAATCATGAAATAGATTCCTCCCTTACCATAAACATTCCCCTGCAACCGATTGAGCCGGGCGCCTCAGTGATCCTGAAAAATATTTTCTTTGAGGTGAAAAAATATGATCTGAAACCGGCATCCCTCGATGAACTTGATAAAGTGGTATTGATGTTAACAGAAAACCCTACCATGAACATCCAGATAAGCGGACATACTGATAATGTTGGCAAAGATTCCGATAACCTTACATTGAGCATAAAAAGGGCAAAAACTGTTACCGGGTATTTAACTTCAAAAGGCATCAACCCGAAACGGATATCATTCAAAGGTTACGGTGCTTCCAGGCCTATTGCAGGCAACAATACCGAACAGGGTAAAGCAAGAAACAGGCGAACAGAATTGAGTATCATCAGTAAATAAAAATCAGCCAGGCTAAAGAAACTTTATCAAAAATCAGGTTGTTTTTATCAGGATTATTGTTCATTCGCATTTGTATGAACAATGATCTTTTATACCAGTTGGCACTTACCCGGGTAACAAACATCGGCGATGTGCATGCCAAATCACTGGTGCATTTTTACGGCAGTGCTGTTGCTGTTTTTAAAGCTCCAAAAAAACAGCTGGAAAAAATTGAAGGCATTGGTTCTATAAGAGCCAATAACATCAAACATTTTAATGATTTTAAAACCTGTGAAGAAGAAATTGCATTTATAGAAAAATATAAAATTTCACCTCTTTTCATTACGGATAAAGATTATCCGCAGCGATTATTGAACTGTTATGACAGCCCTGCTTTATTATATTTCCGCGGTAATGCAAACCTGAATGCTGCTAAAATTGTTTCTATTGTTGGCACCCGCAATCATTCAGAATACGGAAAACAGGTTTGCGAAAAAATAATGGAGGAACTTTCATCACAAAATGTACTAGTCATCAGCGGCCTTGCATTTGGCATTGATACCATTGCACATAAAGCTGCATTGAGAAACAACCTGCAAACAGTTGCTGTTTTAGCGCATGGGCTCGATGTGCTCTATCCGCCACAGAATAAATCACTGGCAAAACAAATGACAAACCAGGGTGGCCTTCTTACAGATTTTAAAAGTAAAACCAATCCTGATAAACAGAATTTTCCGAAACGAAACCGGATCGTAGCCGGTATTTGTGATGCCCTTGTTGTAATAGAATCTGCCAAAAAAGGGGGTTCCCTCATCACGGCTGAACTGGCAAACAGTTATAACAAAGATGTGTTTGCCATTCCAGGCAGAACAACGGATCATAAAAGTGAAGGCTGTAATTATTTAATAAAAAGCAACAAAGCTTTGTTAATTACAGGTGCAGAAGACCTGCTTGAGATCATGAACTGGAAACAAAAAGAAAAACCCGCGGTTAAAAAACAACGGGAACTATTTATAGAATTAACTCCTGATGAAAAGATCATCACCGGGATTTTACAGCAAAAAGAATCGGTGGCTATCGATGAACTGTATTTAAAAAGCGGGTTGAGCAGCAGTGCCGCCGCACAGGCATTGCTGATGCTGGAAATGCAGGGAGTTATTCTTTCTTTGCCGGGTAAAATATATAAGTTGCTTTAAGTTATTTTAAGAATAGGCTAATGAGTGATCGGGAATAAAAAAACGGTGCTCAAATTTTATTACCCAAAATAACAAGGGGCAAATTGCCCGAAATTTTTTTCATAAGCTTTAAATATCAGCCCAAATACTGCTACCTTCCATTTTAAATAATGAGTTATGGTAAAACAATTTTTAGGCGTCTTGGTAACAATAGTGTTTTATTTTACTGTTTCAGCACAAGGTAAAGAACAAAAAATTGTATTTGATTTTGTAAAACAAGATACCGCAGACTTTAGGATCATGGTCGCACAGATCAATAATGTCCTGAAAGAAGCTCCTTATACAACAATAGAAGTTGTTTGCAGCGGCCCTGGATTATATTTCCTGGTAAGTGATAAAACCAATATGTCGAAAGACATGGAAGAGATACAAAAAGTTTTCAATGTAAATTTTGCTGCTTGCGCAAACAGCATGCACAGAATGAATGTTGATAAAACCAGGCTATTACCATTTGCTAAAATTGTGCCTGTAGCAATTCTTGAACTCTCGTACCGCCAGCAGGAAGGATGGAGCTATATAAAAGCCGGAAATTAATTATTCTTATTTCATACCGGGAATATTCAATCTTATTTAAGTATTTTTCCAACCTCATGCCGGTACATCCGGCTGATAGGTAATTCCTGTTTAGCGATCCATACCAATTCATTATTATATGATTCAATTTTATTCAATGACACAATATAAGAACGGTGAATTCGTATGAATATCTCTTTGGGCAACATTTCCTCTACTGAAGAAATGGATTGTTTTGTTATAACGGTATTTGTTACCGTAACAACTTTAATATAATCTTTTATACTTTCAATATATAAAATATCATTTAAGGCAACTTTGATCATTTTACGGTCGCTGCGAAAATTGATAAATCCGTTTG
The DNA here is from genome assembly GCA_043717805.1 of Ferruginibacter sp. Taxonomy (GTDB): domain Bacteria; phylum Bacteroidota; class Bacteroidia; order Chitinophagales; family Chitinophagaceae; genus Ferruginibacter. Next base: position 11,862 of record JAYSWW010000477.1, on the reverse strand, counting down.
AACCCGGTTTATTATTCTGTATTTCATCTTCATGTTTCGTTTCGGTCAATGAGGTTTGCATTACTTTACTTACTGCTTTCAGAAACCGGTCAAATGAGATGGGCTTTAATAAATAATCAACTGCATCCAGTTCAAACCCCTCAATGGCATATTTTCGGTAAGCCGTTGTAAAGATCACTTTAGGAGGATTTTTTAAAGCCCTGATCAGGTCAGTGCCCAAAAGTTCAGGCATTTTTATATCCAGGAAAATAAGATCAACCGGTTTTGACTGTAGGAAATTGATAGCTTCAATTGCATCAGTACAGGTAGAGGCAAGTTCCAATGAATTCACGGAAGTAATGAATTTTTTCAACACTTCCAGCGCCGGAGGTTCGTCATCTACAGCCAGGCAGATAATTTTTTTTTCATTCATACTAAATAGGTTGAAGTTTTGGTACTGTTTTATTCGTATGCTCCGATACAGGAAACTGCTGTAGCTGAACCTGCAAATGAACTGCATAAGAATCGCTTGTTGCTGTAGTTTTCAAAAAATATTTCCCGGGATAAATAAGTTGCAATCTTTTCTGCACATTGGCAAGCCCGATACCCTTTTTATTATTTGTATCAGTTAGGTCCGGCGGTTTACTGTTACTTAACGCAAAATCAAGTTGATCATCTTTAATAATAATATACAGCCTGATCCATTGTTGGCCACGCATTACACTGGCGCCGTGTTTAAAACAATTTTCCACAAAAGGGATCATGAGCAAAGGAGCAATCATTTTTTTTTTGTAATCACCTTTTATTTCCACTTGCATTTCAAGGCGGTTCCCATAACGTACTTTTTCAAGACCAATGTAATCATTTATCAACTGGATTTCCTTTTCCAGCGGTACAAAAGATTTTTCCCCTTCTGTGATCATATAATCAATCATGCCGGATAATTTATCTACCAACTCCGCCGCTTGTGGTGAACCTGTAAGCGTAAAGGAATAAATATTATTCAGCGTATTAAACAAAAAATGTGGATGTATCTGTGCTTTTAATAATTGTAACTCCGCAATCTTATTTTCACGCTGAAGCATTTCACTTTCCTTTTGTTTTTTGTACCAGTCTTTATAATATTTTATGGCCAGCATCAGGCAACAGGCAGGGATAGCCCCCGTGAAATTTACATTAGAGTAAAACGCGAAGAATTTTCTGATAAATGGAGTTATCGGCATACTTCTGTTTTGATTCCCGACAATACTTCCGGGCAAGTTAAATGTAGGTGTCAGAAAAAAATAGTTTAGCCAGTATACTATGAGTACAAACACCAGGAAGTAAATAAAGAAGTATATATATTTTCCTTTTTGGAGAAATACCGGCACCAGGAAATAGACAGTTACATAAGAGAACAAAACAAAGGAGGGCAGCCTTGTTATTGAACGAATCAGTTGATAAATTACCAGGTCACCCAGGGCTATTGGGCCTGGTTTAAAGTTTGTTAGCTGTACAGCGGCTGAAAACAATAGCCAGCACAGCCAAAAAATAAGATGGCGTAAAAACCTGTAACGGCCGTTGTTAAATGTCAATTCATGCAGATTCATAAAAAACTTGCCCCGCTGTTTTCTTTTGTGTATTTCGGGAAATGGCTTCCGGCTCAAGCACGAGCGTCATTGAAAAAAAGCCATTTTCTGAATGTGCTTCTAATGTATGTTTACCCGGGTAAATCACCTGTATTCTTCGTAAGGCCTGGTTCAAACCGGTATTTTGCCGTGGGATACCATTTATATTTTCATAATAACCATTACAGCTAAGCCGGAATATGAATTTTTTGTCTTCCGGATTTGTTTCTATATTAATACTAAGCTTTTGCTGCAGCGATATCAGAAACTGTTCACAACAGTTCTGAACCAATGAAAGTAAAACCAGCGGTGCTATGGTTTTTCCGGTAATGTCTCCCTGCTCTTTAAGGTTGATGACGATCCGGTTACCGTAAAAAGTTTTTTCCAGGTCCAGGTAATCCCTCATCATCAGTAATTCCTGTTCCAGTGGGATCAATTCTTCTTCACTTTCATATAAAATAAAACTCAGCAGATCAGATAATTTTAATATTACAGCAGGCGAATTGGATGAACGGTTACGGATCAGGTCAGAAATATTCTGCAATGCATCCGAAAGAAAATGCGGATGAAAATTTGTTTTGATCATTTGAAGTTCAGTTATGATCTTCTGCTGTTGGAGGTACTCATTTTCTTTTTGCTTCAGGTACAGGGCCTTCAACAACTTAATGATGATGGCAAAACCGCTCGCAGCAAACCCAAGTCCCAATCCATATACAACAGGTTGAAAGATCTTTATTTGTATAGGCAGTTGCTCATAAGGAACTGGTTGTGTAAAATGCGCCCATAGTTTTGTAAGCTGGTATGCTGCAGCAAGATTAATGGCGCATAAACAAAAGAACATGATAAAAAATACAACGTATTTTCCTTTTAAAATATAGCGCGGCAATAAAAAGTAAATAGAAATATAAACAGAAATGATGCTGACAGGTAAATAGATCATTCGGTAAAATGCATCTAAGTATGTTTTTGAAGCAAGGAGATCCTGTGCGTTCCTGGGAAAAAAATTTACAATAAAAAAATAAAGGGAGAAAGCGACCCACAATGCCAGGTGCCTGCCAAGCCGGTGTTTTAGATGATTGGAAAATATAAAATTATTCAGCGTCATCAGGTTATTTTATACATGCTGATTGAGAAGCTTAATGAGTAAAAATTACAACTTAAATAAAACTCCAGCAAACAGCTGGTAATTTCCTGACCCACCCGGGCTTACTGTATATACTCCTGTGTACTTTGTTTTAAATTTATCCGGCACATTCTGGCTGATTTTTCTGTCTACAATAAAAGGAACAAAAGCATAAATGGTAGTTCTTTTCATTTTATATAGAATGCCCGGTTCTACTGAAAAATTATAACCGGCACGCCGAACACCCCCACTACCGCCAATGATATCCCTTACAGGTGAGCCTTCATTTCTTATGCCTGCAGCAAACATCCATCGCTTAAAATTGAAATTAACACCGGCTCTTATGGAAAATTGATCCGGTACACTTAATAAAATATTATTTGCCAGGCTATCGAGATGGGCCGGTATTTTCCCTGCCGTAAATGCTGTTCCATTTTGTTCCCTGGGATTTATAAGGTAATAAAAATTACCATAAAAACTAATGGTCCTTGCTTTATTTAAAATATAAAACAAATTCAGCTCGGTAATAATACCTGTTCCTCCATCGCCCAATTGAATGGAAGGGTTTACTGCTGAAAGCACTTTTGTAGAATCATTCCTGTAAAAAAAATCCTGGTATTTATAATCTCCGGTGGGTAGTTTAAGGCCGAGCCCTAATTGAATATTTCCTCTTTGTTTTACCGTTGGTTTCAATAACCATTTGTAAGCAGTGAAACGAATATCACCGATACCGAACGAACTTGTTGTATGCCTTGTTGTATTGGGGCCGCCATGCTCTACTGAAGCTTCCCTGTTATTTGAAGCTATTGGCAGGCTAAAGTTCAATGACCAGCCATTCTTTATCATCCTGCTTAGGGAAATGTCCATAGAAAAAGACTTAACAACCGCTTCATTTTGTTTGAGTGTTTTTTGATCAGTTTTTTCTTTAAAGTCCCTGAAAGATTTGAAGTAACGGGTATTGATATTCAATTGCCAGTCAGCAGTTGAATATGCATTATCTGTAAGATTGTACTGGCCAAAACCAGCAATGTTACGAACCGGGATGCAGCCTTGCGATTGGGCTGTTTGGCTGAGTACAAAAAAACAAAGCAGGAAGATGGTGATCGTTTTCATAAAAAATAATTTTGGTTGATCGTTTTTATAAATTCAATGATAAGTTCAACAAAAAAGACTGCAAATGTTTACACATTAAAGTAATGCTCCCTTAAAGCTACTCATTCATTTTAGCAATAAACAGAAAAAACGACGGTTGACCGGTTTTGTCGATAAATGACATTCATCGCCTTTGGATCGAATACCTTTCTCCTATGCCGTTTAATATCATTCTTATTGTACCTGTTGTCGAAATAAAATATTGAGGGCAATTGCAAAAAGTATTTTTAACTCATCAAACAATTTTTTACCAATTAAAATTTTATTTATGAAACGATTAATTTCAAGCCTGTATTTACTTATAGGCTGCACGCTTGTTTTATGCTCCTGTCAAAAAGAGCAATCTCTTCAAAGCAATGAAGAAAATGTATTTTCTCCGGTGGCATTAAAGGCAGATGCCAGCACCCAGTACAATACCTTCAAAGGTCCGCAAGTGGAAGTGGGAAACGGATATGCCCGTTCTTTTGTTACGATCAGCCATGCAGGGGAGCCCCAGGAACTGGGAGTAATTTTTACTGATGAGGCACTTGCAGGATTACCTGAAGTAAATGCCCCCTATGTATTGGAATTACACAACAAAGCGCTGGAGTCTACTCCATTTAAACACATTGCATTGGGATGGAGCGCCCATGGACACCCACTTCCAGGTACATCCATAGCGCCACATTTTGATGTACGCTTTTTTATGATGGGCCTTACAGAAAGGCTTGCCATTCCGGCTCCTCCGGCACCTGGGTTTACCAATCTTCCACCAACGGGTTATATGCCTGCTAACTATTTACCTGATGCTCCCGCACCACAGATAGGAAGGCATTGGACAGACAATAGTTTCTTACCAAACGTACCGGTCACACATACAATGATATTAGGCTCTTTTGATGGCGCATTTACATTTGTTTCACCCATTGTAGTAAAGACTGAATTAGAAAGCGGCCAAAGCTTTTCGATAGCTTATACTCAGCCGTTATTATTTGCTCAGCATGGTTATTATCCTACCAGGTATAATATTTATAAGGACGGCTTCCAAAGGCATTACGTAACACTTTCCAATTTTGAATGGCGTTAAGCGGGGTAAGAACATGTGCAATTGAATGGATATCCCGGGAATTAGATCATTGAAAAAAAAAGGTAACAGGGCATCACTTAACCTACCACCCTGATCAATTGATATCAATTCATCAAGCGACCAGGGTGGGACGTTAATCGTATACGCTCTGGATCATTCCCCGCTTAAACCGGACTAATAAAAAGTAGCGGGATAAGTACACGTTTTATAAGACAGAAATTTAAAAATCATTAGTCATGAAAAAAATTTATTTATTGACAGGTTCTTTTTTGATCTCCCTGTTTGTGTTTGCGCAAAATATTGGTATCGGAACCGAATTTCCACATGCAAGTGCTGCATTAGAAATTAAATCCTCCAGTAAAGGCCTGTTGATTCCTCGTACTTCCACAACAAGCCGAACAGCTATTTTGAATCCTGCCGATGGATTGATATTGTATGATACAACCGCCAGCAGTTTTTGGTTTTATAATGGCAGTGCTTGGATGCAAATTGGCGGCAGCGGTAATAGTTGGAACCTTACAGGAAATGGAGGAACTAATGCTGCAACTAATTTTATTGGCACAACGGATGCGAAGCCCCTCAGGTTTAAAATAAATAACGTTATGGCTGGCATCATTGATACAATTACTTTGAATACTTCCATTGGTTTTAGGGCACTTGATTCAGTTACATCAGGCACCCATAATGTTGCTATAGGATACAAGGCCCTTATCAGCGACTACAGCGGCGAGCAGAATACCGCCCTGGGCTCTAATGCCCTGCGATATAATACCTCCGGAAGTTATAATACTGCTGCAGGTATGCAGGCGTTAAGCCTGAATACAACCGGCAATTACAATACAGCTTTTGGGCAACTTGCATTGAATGCTAATAAAACCGGTTTGTATAATGTAGCCATCGGCAACAGTGCGTTGCAAAATAATTCCGGTACTAGCAATGAGGCTTACGGAAGTACGGCATTGGTTAATAATACCACCGGTAATTTTAATACCGGCACCGGTGAATCTGTATTATACTCCAATCTTTCGGGCAGTTCGAACACAGCCAACGGGGCTTTTGCGTCATTTAATAATACGACCGGTTTTTCAAATGTAGCAATGGGAGTAAATGCTTTGTATAATAATTCAAATCACAGCAACCTGGTGGCGGTAGGAGATTCTGCCTTATATTATAACGGTTATTTTGCAACAGGCGAGTTTGAAGCCACCCAAAATACTGCCATAGGTTCCAAAGCCTTATTTGGAAATACCAAAGGATTTAATAATACGGCAACAGGTTACAATGCGATATACAGTAACACTATCGGGAATTACAATACCGGCACTGGTCAGTCTGTATTATATTATAACCAATATGGCAGTTCGAACACTGCCAATGGGGCCTTTGCTTTATTTAATAATACCTATGGTTCTTTAAATGTGGCGATTGGAGTAAATGCGTTGTATAAAAACACCTATCTAAGCAACCTGGTGGCAGTAGGTGATTCTGCGTTGTATAACAATGGGGATGGTTCAACACTCGCGTATGAAGCTATCCAAAATACGGCGATAGGATCCAAAGCATTATTTTCCAATACCAAAGGGTCAAGTAATACAGCTACGGGTTACAACGTCCTATTAAGTAACATTACCGGAAGTAATAACATTGGAACGGGGTATCGGGCACTCTATAACAACACTACCGGCAATTCAAACATTGCAACAGGTTACAAGGCGCTTTTTAGCAACACCACCGGAAATCAAAACAGCGCAATCGGAAGGTGGGCACTTGCCAGCAATATTGACGGAACAAACAATATAGCAATCGGTGATCGTGCACTTTATAGCAACATTTCAAGCCAGGACAATACTGCCATCGGGGTTGAAGCACTGATTAGCAACACTACAGGAATTTCAAATACCGCCGTTGGGATGGATGCTCTCTACAGCAATATTAGTGGTACACTGAATACCTCCAGCGGCGCAAGTTCGCTTTATAGTAATACCAGCGGATATTTGAACACTGCCAACGGACCTACTGCCCTTTGGAATAATTCCACGGGGCACCATAACACTGCCATCGGATATGGTGCATTGTTAAACAACATCGACGGGAATTATAATACCGCCTTAGGATTAAGTGCTGATGTTTCCGGACCTTCGCTGGTCAATGCCACGGCAATAGGTGCAAATGCTATTGTTGCTGCAAGCAACAGCCTTGTGTTGGGAAATAATGCGAAAGTGGGTATTGGTACTTCGACGCCTGTATACCATTTAGATATTTATGGCAGCTCAAATACATTCACAAGAGTACAATCTGCCGCATCGAGTGGAATAGTTTTAGATAAAGGGGCCGCCACAAATCAAAACTATGTTGGCTATAAAACTGCAGGCACCGACAAATGGGCACTCGGCACATTCAATGACGATGATTTCAGATTATACAATGCAGCTGCAACTGCAACTGCCATTTGGGTAAATGGTTCAAATAGCAATGTGGGCATTGGCACCCTCACTCCTATTGATAAACTTTCAGTGGCGGGTATGGTGAATGCTAATGGTATTAAATGCAGGGCCGGCATTTCAGGTTCAACCGGCGGAAACGCATTTAATATAAACTGGACCGGCGGCGCTGCTCAATTATGGATTGATGTTACCAACATTGGTACTTTCTCCTACACATCTGACAGAAGGCTAAAAGATCAAATTAGGGTTATAGACAATGATGCCGTTAAAAGAATGCTGGCATTAAAACCAGTAAGCTTTCATTACAAAAAAATAGAAGGAACCGTCTTTAGCGGTAACCCTATGACACAGGAGGGATTTGTTGCGGATGAATTGCAACAGGTAATTCCATCAGCAGTGAATGGCGAAAAAGATGCCCTTACAACCAAGGGCACCATCCAACCGCAAACTGTAAATATTATCCCGGTAGTTGCGGTACTTACAAAAGCCATGCAGGAGCAACAGAAAATTATAGAGGAACAAAACAAAATGAATAGCCTTCAGCAGCAACAAATTAATTCGCTTTTAAAAGAGATCCAATCAATTAAAGAAAAATTGAAATAAAAAACGTCAAATGATCTGAAAAGCAAAGACAACCTTAATGATGCTAATAGTTCATTTAAATTATCATGAGTTTGCTTATTTAGAAAAATTCCTGTGAAAGTGGTAGGAAAATCAACTAACCACCCAAAGCAATAGCAGGGCCTGACCATTCTGTCATTTTACCAACCAATTGTATATAGCAAAGCGGATGGGAGCATAAGTGACAGATATAGGAAATACGGGCCCTGCTTCTTTTATTCGGGTAGCCCATATGGAGCCGCCGGTAAAAGACATCATCTTATTTCCGCGGTATTCAATCAGTGATCATTTGCGGGAACATTTTCCATAACCTGCGGGAAAATTTCTCTTTTCAAATTTTCATCTTACCTTCGCCTATGGCAACAATAATTAACCCCGCTGCTAAAAGCAAATCCAACAAATTTTTCGGTGAAGGCTTAACGTTTGATGACGTTTTACTCCTTCCTGCCTATTCACAGATCTTACCGCGAGATGTTGATATTACAACCCTGCTTACAAAAACCATCCGTTTACACATACCTATGCTGAGTGCGGCTATGGATACTGTAACCGAAGCTCAGTTAGCAATTGCACTGGCTCGTGAAGGCGGGCTTGGCATCCTGCACAAGAACATGACCATTGACCAGCAATCGGATCAGGTTCGTAAAGTAAAGCGGAGTGAAAACGGGTTGATCCTGGATCCCATCACCCTTACCCCGGATGCAACGATCGGCGAAGCCTTGAAATTAATGAGGGAAAATAAGATCGGTGGTATTCCCATTGTTGATGCCCAGCATAAATTAGTGGGCATATTAACCAACCGCGACCTGCGTTTTGAAACACATCCAAAACAAAAAGTAAGTACGGTAATGACAAGCCAGAACCTCATCACTGCACCCGAAGGAACCGATCTTAAAAAAGCAGAACTGATCTTCAAAAAAAATAAAATTGAAAAATTACCCGTTGTAAATAAATCCGGGATACTGACCGGCCTTGTAACGTTTGGGGATATCCTAAAATTGAAAAGTCATCCCAATGCCGTTAAAGATTCTTTCGGCAGGTTACTGGTAGGCGCAGGTGTTGGTATTACCAAAGATATATTCAACAGGGTTGATGCATTGTATGCCGCAGGTGTAGATGTTATTTGCCTTGACAGTGCACATGGCCATACAAAAGGTGTTATTGATTCGCTTAAACAGATAAAAAGAACTTACAAAAAACTGCAGGTCATTGCAGGCAATATAGCAACGGCTGCCGGGGCAAAAGCGCTGGCTGATGCAGGTGCAGATGCTATTAAAGTTGGTATCGGACCGGGTTCTATATGCACCACCAGGATCGTGGCAGGAACCGGTGTTCCGCAAATTACAGCAGTAATGGAAGCTGCAAATGCTTTAAAGAACAGGGATATAGGTATCATCAGTGATGGCGGTATCAGGTATACGGGCGATATGGTGAAAGCACTGGCCGCCGGCGCCACCTGTGTGATGATGGGAAATGTTTTTGCAGGTACAGAAGAAAGCCCCGGAGAAACGATCATTTATGAAGGAAGAAAATTCAAACAATACCGGGGTATGGGATCACTCGGCGCCATGGCCCAGGGTAGCAGTGACCGTTATTTCCAGGACCTGCCTACCGGACAGGCAAGTATGGAAGATGATACCCGGAAATTTGTTCCCGAAGGAATAGAAGGCCGCGTTGCATTTAAAGGTTATCTGAGGGAAGTGGTACATCAGTTCACCGGTGGGTTAAGAGCAGGTATGGGTTATTGTGGTGCTGATAACATCAAAGCATTGCAACAGGCCAGTTTTGTAAAGATCAGCAATGCGGGAATGAGGGAAAGCCATGCACATGACATTGTTATAACGAAAGAGGCGCCCAATTACAGCAGGTAAAGACATTGGATTTATGATGTATTATGTATGATTTTAGTGGGTTCCGAAAAATCATACATAATACATCATAAATCATAAATTTTCCCCTTTATGAAATTCAAATTTTCAATCTTACTACTGTTCCTTTTAATTTGGCTAAGCCAGTCTGGTACCAAGTTATACGCTCAGGATAGTTCACGTTTACGCATTTCACTTTTAACCTGCACACCCGGCGATGAACTGTATTCCATTTTCGGACACAGCGCCGTAAGGGTTGTAGACAGCAACAGTGTTACAGACATCGTTTACAATTATGGCACATTCGATTTTGATGATAAAGATTTTTATTTAAAATTCATCCGTGGGAAATTATTGTATTACATCAGCACACAACATTTTGCTGATTTTAAATTTGATTACCAGGCCGGCAACCGCGGTATTACAGAACAGGTATTGAATTTTTCAGCAACAGAGAAAAATAACATCCGGCGGGCACTCAATGAAAACCTTAAAGAAGAAAATAAATATTACAAATACGACTTTTTTTTAGACAACTGCACAACACGGTTGAGAGACCTGCTTGTGAATTACAAAAATACGAAACCGGTACTGCCCGCTGTAATGCCTGTTAACACGAGTTTCAGGTATGCCATACATCAATACCTCGACAATGGAAAACAATTCTGGAGCAAACTGGGCATTGATATTTTATTGGGTGCACCTACTGATGCCATTATGACTCCCGCCCAGCAACAGTTCCTGCCCGACAACCTGATGAATTCTTTGGATAGTTGTAAAAATATTCCCCTGGTTACATCTTCTGAAAATCTCTATAAATTACCTGCCCCCAATGATCCCAATAGCTGGTTCACTCCTATGCTGTTCTTCACATTGTTGTTATCGGTTTTTGTTTTATTAAGCCTCTCAACCTACAGGTTTTTACAAAATATTTTGAATGGCCTGGACTGGTTATTGTTTTTTTCAACCGGGCTGCTGGGCATCCTGTTGATCTTTATGTGGATCGGCACAGACCATAGTATGACAAAGAACAACTACAACCTTTTATGGGCATGGCCCACCCATTTCTTCATGGCTTTTTTCATCAACAGCAGGAAATCCATCGTTAAAAAATATTTCCTCTTTACAGGTATCGGCCTGGTTGTATTATTACTGACCTGGTTTTTTTTACCACAGCAAATGAACAATGCACTGCTGCCATTTGTATTATTGCTGATTTACAGGTCGGTAATGAGATTCGTAAAATAAACGATTAAAACGTTTAAGTTCAAAACACATTGAACCCATCAAACTTTAAACGTATTAAACGATTTTCAAACGACTTAAACATCGAAACGAATGAAAGAAAAACAGTTCATTTTCGAAAACGTAAATCTTCATTATAAAACCACTGGAATCGGTTTCCCGGTAGTTTTGATACATGGTTTTGCCGAAGACAGCAGCATTTGGGACAACCAGGTGGAATATTTAAAAAATGATTATCACCTCATCATTCCCGATCTGCCCGGCAGTGGAAAATCCGGACTGATAGATAAAGACAATTTCGGGATTGATGATTATGCCTTATGCATAAAGGAAATATTATCAGCAGAAAGAGTTGAACGATATGTTATGATCGGGCACAGCATGGGTGGTTACATCAGCTTGGCATTTGCAGAAAAATTCAGTGAATCGCTGATCGCATTCGGGCTTTTTCATTCCAGTGCTTATGCCGATGATGAGGCAAAAAAAGATATGAGGAAAAAAGCCATAGATTTTATTGAAACCAATGGTTCTGAGGCATTTTTAAAGACCAGTATCCCTGGTTTATTTTATGACCAGGGCAACTCCGGGACCGTTGATGCGTTTATAGAAGGAAACTCGTATAGTGGTCAGGCCACTATAGTGGCCAGACCACTATACGGGGAAAAACCAGACAGACAAAAAGTGGCCAGACGAGTGGTAGCCAGACGAGTTGATGAGTTAATCAAAAAAGGAAAGTCATTTTCACCAAAAGCATTGA
>JAYSWW010000476.1:0-6789 GCA_043717805.1 Ferruginibacter sp. | reverse complement strand
TCAGCATCCCGAAATGCACTTTTTCTGGATTGTGGTAGTCTGCAAAACTGAAATAATGTTTGGCGTTTAACCAGCCATGATCGGCACCGCCTCTTTCATTGGCTCTTTGTATTGACATTTTCATAAAAAACAATTTAATTGATGTTTAAACATCAAATATGATACCATTTAAATTTACTGACATTATTTCAGATAATTTGATGATCCAAGAGATGACATCTTTTTGAAAAGATGTCATCTCTTGGATCATTTGAAGAAACTTTCAGCTTTAAAATTTTCAATGAGCATATCCGCCTCTTTCAGTTCTTCTTTTGATTGCGTAGTTGTAATGGCAATCACTTTCATACCTGCAGCCTTTGCAGAATGCACCCCCACAACTGCATCTTCAAATACCAGGCAATTTTCCGGTTTGATATTCAATAAGGAGGCAGTTCTTAAATATATTTCAGGATCGGGTTTCCCTTTAGTGATATGAGCAGAATTCACCACTATTTTGAAGAATTGTTTGATTGGGATGTGTTCAAACATAAAATCAATGTTAACCTGGATACCCGATGTTGCAATGGCCATGGGAATATTGCGGATTTTAAAATTCTCCAGCAATTCGATCAGGCCTTCAACCGGTTTTATATCATTTTTATATATCTCCCTGTATAAAGCTTCTTTTTCCAAAGTATATATCGTCGCTTCTTCCGCAGTCATTTTTTTGTTATAAATGTATTCGAGGGAATCTTTGTTTGTTCTTCCGTTTATATTTTTCCTGTATTCTTCTTCACTGATTTTCAAGCCCTTTTTTTCAAGATATATTTTCCAGGTTTTAAGGTGATATGCATTGTTATCAATCAATGTTCCATCCAGATCGAAGATCACTGCTTTTGTATTCATATTTTCCAGTAATCTGCCGATCGTATTTTCTGATAAATTTTGAGTTTTTTCCATAAAAGCCTTCCGGTAAAATTTTTAAAAAAAACCATGAATTACAACGGACTTAATACCGTAGCAATTCATGGAAGGCATTATAATTTATTTCAGATCAGTTCAAATGCTGAAAATCTTCATCAGTAAGATGAATCAATTGATCATCTTCCCTGTTCTCATTGTATTCAATGATGAAATTATTCCTTCCTTCACCAATGAGTATGTGCAGGAATTTTTGCTGCACCAGTTCAAGCATATTCAGGAAAATGAAAATGGCGTGTATGCGGTCTTCACAAACATCAAATATCTTTTCAAACGAAAGGGTTTTTTCCCGGCTGCAAAGATCCAGCATATATTCCCGGATACCTTCCATGGTATAATTATACTGAACAACCGTATGTACAGGCTTGTTGTTCTTTTCTTTAAGACGATTGGCAACTTTTTCAAAGGCCTTCATCAGTTTAAACAAAGTAACGGTTTGGATTTCCGTTCCTTCGCCGGCTTCTTCGCCGATCTGGGAAAGCTCTTTTTGCAAGTTTCCTCTTTTCAACATCAGCATCCTGATCGCTTCCATCTCGGCCATTTTTGCCGATGCTTCTTTGAACTTCTTATATTCAAGGATCTTATCGATCAATTCTTTTCTCGGATCGATCTCATTGCCGGCTTCATCCAGTTCTTTGCGTGGGATAAGCATCTTTGCTTTGATACGCATTAATGTACTGATGAAAAGAATAAATTCACTGCTGAGTTCAATATTCAGTTTTTCTGTCTGGTGTATATGGTCTAAAAAATCATTGGTGATCTTAGTAATGGGTATATTATATATATCCAGCTCATCTCTTTCTATAAAAAACAACAACAGGTCAAAAGGCCCTTCAAACTGGTCTAATTTGATCTGGTAATTCGGTGTATTGTTGCTCAAAATATTCTGTTTAAGTAAAAGAAAGAGCCAAAGTTAATAACTTCGGCACTTAAATAAAGTAAAGAATAGATCTTACCTGGAAAAATTCATCTTTATTTCCGGTTGAATTTATAAGCAACACCAATTCCCATCAGTTGCAGCCACTGCGGAGCCGGTCCTTTCAGGGGGTTTACATTCTGAGTATCATCATCATAGATCATATCGAGGTTGAATGAAAAATTGATGTATTTAGTGATGCTTGCTGTTAAAACGTTGGTCCAGAATACATCTATATTTTGTGGATTTTTCTTGTAATTGGAGAAAAGATCCAGTTTGGTTTTGTACGTGAAACTATTGCCCAGTTTTTTTGAATAATTGGCAGAAACAAAAGCGCCCAATTCATTCTTTACATTTTTTCCCGGGTCAAGCCCGTAAGATGGAGCCAGGAGGTCATCTGATACAATGATCCAGCGCTCGGTCAATGGTGAAATGAACAGGGAGAAATCATTGTTTGGTTTATAATCGAATCCCAGCGATAATAAAACATAAGCCGGTGCAAATGATTTGGAGATAACTTTTGAAGTATCCTTACCGGCTGCAGTTTTTGAATAGGCATATCCATTGGTAAACTGAGTGCGCAGGTTGAACAATGCAGCAGCATTCCATTTTTTGGATATTGCATAGCCATATTTTGACATCAGGTCAATACGGTCACTGGCTTTCCTTGATCCCAAACTGGTTGTATTTAATAATCCGTAAGCCAGGTCTAAACTGTTATCCCATGAGCTCTTATTTTTTTTATAAAAACCATAAAGATTTAAATAAGCATTCAATGAAAAAGAAAACTTGTCGCCACCCGCTGACCAGTTGCTAAGAGATCCTTCATTGATGTTCAGGTTAAAAATGCCTCCTGTTTTCCAGGTACGCTGAGCAGTATCTTTTGGATCCTTGCTGATGGTTTTTTCAGAAGCTGCTTTCAGGTCTTTAACGGTTCCGTCTTGTGATTTTGAAGCGCTGAATATCATCAATGACAGCGCAATGGTAATTACTTTTTTCATGTTTGATTAGAGTGTTTTTTGGTTAAATACAAAATGGCTGCCTAAATGAAAGGCAGCCATTCAGTTGATTTTAATATATTATTTTTTTACTGCATCCCTGATTTCCATCAACAGAGCATCAGTAGATGAAGGGCCGGCAGGAGCTTCTGCTGCTTTCTTTTTCTTCATATTGTTCAGCGCCTTAAGAACAAAGAACACAACCATTGCCACGATTAAAAATTCAATAAATTGTGTGATGAAAGCACCATACTTTACAGTAACGGCTTCAGCAGCTTTAATGCCGGCAGCCTTGTCTTCCGGAACTGCATCTTTTAAGGTTAATGCAATCTTGCTAAAATCAACACCACCAGAAAGCATACCAACTGCTGGCATTACCATGCCATCAATAAATGCTGATACTACTTTACCAACAGCTGCGCCCATTACAACACCCGCTGCCAGGTCAACTAAGCTGCCGGTTGCAGCAAATTCTTTGAATTCTTTTAGGATTCCCATAAGTTTTAATTTAGGTTGTTTGAAATTGTTTAATTAAAAGTTGCGAAAGTAAAGAAAACATATAAACTAACAAATATTTTTTTTAGTATGTATATAAAAGAAGCAATTTTGTTTAATAAAATCTAAGGATTGAGAAAAAATAATTTAATTAACTGGTTGATCTTCATAGCACTTTCATTTATTTGGGGAAGTAGTTTCATATTAATGAAGGAAGGGCTTGAACATTTAACTGCATTCCAGGTAGCATCGCTCCGCATAATTTCTTCGGGAGTTGTATTGTTACCGGTTGCATATAAAAGTTTCAGGCAAATTCCCGGCAATAAAATATTTATCACATTTATGTCGGGCGTTTTAGGAAGTTTATTGCCGGCTTATTTGTTTTGCATTGCTGAACAGGGAATCGACAGCGCACTTGCTGGAGTATTGAATTCACTCACTCCCATTTTTGTTATTATTGTTGGAGCGGTATTTTTTCAAAGCAAGACCTCAGCCAATAAGATCATTGGTATTTTAATAGCATTCACGGGAAGTGTTTTATTGTTTTTCAGCCAGCCCAATTTTACTGAAAACAGCAATCTTTTTTATGTGTTGCTGGTAGTTGTTGCTACATTAATGTATGGCATCAATGTAAATCTGGTTCACAGGTATTTGAATCACATTCCTTCTATTCAGATAGCGGCCATGGCATTGACTTTAAATGCAATACCGGCTTTGACAGTTTTATATTTCACAGGTTATTTCCAGCTCGATTTTTCTGATAAGGAAATGTTGTTTTCAACAGGCGCTTCTTTTGTACTTGGAATTTTTGGTACCGCCATTGCGTCCATCATATTTTATATGCTGATCAAACGGGCAGGAGCAGTCTTTTCTTCAATGGTAACTTATGGAATTCCGTTTGTTGCCATCATGTGGGGTATTGTATACGGAGAAAAAATTGGCTGGAAACAGGTCATTTGTCTGCTGATCATTCTGGCGGGAGTTTATGTAGCAAACAGGAAGGTACACAGCACTTAGTCCCTTGCAAGCAATGCTGTGTTCAACCGAGCTGGTTCATTTAAAAAATATGATCTCCTTTTTATTGGCGGCGATCAAGGCTTTTCTTCCCAATAACCCGTATCCTTTTTTGTTGTAGTAATGCAATATGAGTGTATCTCCGTTTTTTGTGTATTTTCCGGGGTAACAGGTGTTTTTTACACTGTCGAAAAGTTGCCTGTAAAATTCGAAGAAATTATTTTCCTTTATAACAAAATATGAATCATTCATATCGGCAACTGATTTAAAACTTTGCTGAACTGCTGATGCATCAAAAAGGGCTTTGTCTTTTTTGAATTTATAAGCAGGAGAACAGGAAAAGAAACATATTATTATTGCCGGAAGAATTAATCTCATAATTGATCAGTTGTACTAAAATTTATTTTCAAAAATAAGGCTATTTTAAACTGTGAGATTAAAAAAAACAGTTTGTGCCTTCAAGTGAACACTTAAATATAACAAGGATGATTCTTCCTTTGACATTTTTGATCTGCAGAAGGCATTAATGGTTCAAAAAAACCTCCTTTCATATTTTTTTTTACATCCTTCAAACCTTACCTTTGCGCCCTGAAATATAATAGTCATATACATTAAATTCTTCTTATGGCCAATACTGGTAAAGTAAAATCGATCATCGGAGCTGTTGTAGACGTTCAATTTGAAGGTGGATCAAAGCTTCCCGATATCTTGAATGCACTTGAATTAACCCGTGATAACGGAGATAAACTTGTGCTTGAAGTGCAACAGCACCTGGGGGAAGACAGTGTTCGAACCATAGCAATGGACGGAACAGAGGGATTGGTTAGAGGAACCCCGGTTGTGGATACTGGAATTCCTATCGCAATGCCTATTGGCGATGCGATCAAAGGTCGTTTATTCAATGTTACCGGAGATGCTATTGATGGTTTACCACAGGTGAGCAAAGTAGGCGGCCGTCCAATTCACGCCAAGCCTCCAATATTTGAAGACCTGAGTACTGCCAATGAGATCTTATTTACCGGGATCAAGGTTATTGACCTTATTGAGCCTTATGCAAAAGGAGGAAAGATCGGTTTGTTTGGTGGTGCCGGTGTGGGTAAAACGGTTTTGATCCAGGAGTTGATCAATAATATTGCGAAAGCATACAACGGGGTTTCTGTATTTGCAGGTGTGGGCGAAAGAACACGTGAAGGAAATGACCTGATGAGAGAGATGATCGAAGCAGGCATCATGAATTATGGCGAAAAGTTCAAACACAGTATGGAAGAAGGCGGATGGGATCTGAGTGCTGTGAATATGGAACAATTAAAAGATTCAAAAGCCACTTTTGTATTCGGCCAAATGAATGAACCACCGGGAGCAAGGGCACGTGTGGCATTAAGCGGATTGACCATTGCGGAATATTTCCGCGACGGTGAAGGCGAAGGACAGGGGAAAGACATTTTATTTTTCGTGGATAATATCTTCCGGTTTACACAGGCCGGTTCTGAAGTATCTGCATTGTTGGGCCGTATGCCAAGTGCGGTAGGATACCAACCAACGCTTGCAACAGAAATGGGGTTGATGCAGGAACGCATCACTTCAACCAAGAATGGTTCAATTACTTCCGTACAAGCAGTATATGTACCTGCAGATGATCTGACAGATCCGGCACCCGCAACAACATTTGCTCACCTGGATGCAACAACGGTATTGAGCCGTAAGATCGCCGATCTTGGTATTTATCCTGCAGTTGATCCGTTGGATTCCACTTCAAGGATCCTCACTCCATTGATCGTTGGCGAAGAACATTACAATACTGCCAATAAAGTAAAATTAATTTTACAACGTTACAAAGAATTACAGGATATCATTGCTATTCTTGGATTGGATGAATTGAGTGATGAAGATAAACTGGTTGTTTCAAGGGCACGTAAGATCCAGCGTTTTCTTAGCCAGCCATTCTTTGTAGCTGAACAATTCACCGGTTTAAAAGGTGTATTGGTGCCAATTGAAGATACTATCCGTGGATTCAATTCGATCATGGATGGAGAAGTGGATGAATATCCCGAAGCTGCATTCAACCTGGTTGGAACATTGGAAGATGCCATAGAAAAAGGTAAAAAATTAATGGCGGCTGCGCAGGCTTAATTTTAATGTGCTGATATGCTGATTTGCTAATGAAAGTTCGCATAACAGTTAATCATCACATAAGCATATTTTCACATTAGCACATAAAAGAAATGACTCTAGAAATATTAACACCGGATCAGAAAATTTTCAGCGGAGATGTGTATGGCGTTCAGTTGCCCGGCATCAATGGTTTGTTTGAAGTACTCGACAGGCATGCTCCATTGGTAAGTGCACTCAAAGCCGGAAGCCTGAAAATCTTAAATGATAAAAGTGCTACAACTACTTATACCATAC
>JAYSWW010000475.1:0-17716 GCA_043717805.1 Ferruginibacter sp. | reverse complement strand
TAAGATCCGCATCTGTAATTCCTGATTCTGCAGACCAGTATTTTACAATGGCATTGTCAAAATCATCTCCACCAAGGTAAGTATCACCGTTGGTAGATAAAACTTCAAATACACCGCCCACAATCCGAAGAATTGAAATATCAAAAGTTCCGCCACCCAGGTCGTACACAGCAATAACCTTTGATTCATTTTTATCAAGCCCGATGCCATAGGCCAGGCTGGCTGCTGTTGGCTCATTGATGATCCTTAAAACGTCCATACCAGCCAGTTTGCCTGCATCCCTTGTTGCCTGTCTTTGTGCATCATTGAAATAGGCCGGAACGGTTATGACCGCTTTATTTACCGGGGTTTTTAAAATATGTTCGGCACGTTGTTTCAATTCTTTCAGGATAAGAGCCGACAAGTCGATTGGTGAATAAAATTTATCCCCAACCTTAACTTTAACGAGGCTTTCCGTGTCATCGTCAATGATCTTATACGAAAAAAAAGATGCATGATCCTTAATATCACGATAGCTTTTTCCCATCAGTCTTTTTGCTGAAAAGATGGTTTGCTGTGGTTCTGTAATTAGATAACCCTTTGCAGCTTCTCCAACCGTAACATTTGCATGTTCATCAAAATGAATGACAGAAGGAACCAAAGAACCTCCCTGGCTGCTTTGAGAGTTACTGTTGTGTTCTTTCAATACAATGGCATTCTTTGTTTCGGGATGAATGATTGCCACCAGGCTATTGGTAGTACCAAGGTCTATGCCAACGATGATTTCTTCTTTTTGTAAACTTCCTGTTGCTATGTTGATGCCGATCTTCGCCATAATTGCTGTAAAATAATTGAAATGCAAAAGTAAATAAAAAGGCTGCCCGTTCTGAGCAGCCTTGTAATCTTTTCCGATATCGGAAACGCTATCGCATGAGATACATCTTACCGTATCCTTTGTTAAAATATTTATCTGTTTTGTCACCCTCAGCCCTGTATTTATCGAGTGATTTACCATTTAAGTTGGTAAGAACGCGGTAAATATAAACGCCATTGGCCAGTTTTTGTCCGTACATATCTGTTCCATCCCATTTAAATTCTGTAATGTTCCTTCCGATGTGAATGGGCCCAAGTTCATTTTTGGTGATCTCTCTTACCACTTTACCTGTGATGGTAAGTATCTGAATCCTGATATTCTGTGGCACATCACTTCCGGTTACCGTAAATACAAATGCTGTTGAAGATGTGAAAGGATTCGGATAGTTCAACAGGTTTGAGATCATCGGCTTATTGATAACTGTGAACAATACATGAAAATTAATTGCCCCTGCGGTATTGCCAACTGCATCCTTGCCGGATACGATCAGTTCATACTCGCCGTCTTCAGGGAAATAAGGCCTGAAATCAATGCTGGCGGTATTTTCACCAGTGCTTAGGTTTGCCGGATTGAAACGCATGGTATCCCCGAAAGAATAATTGTGGAGCGATTGATCGGGATACCTTACCTGTACTTTTATCAGGGAAGTATCCTTCAGTTCAAGGAAACGGCTTTCGTCTTTTAATTTAACCAGTATAGCCGGTTTTGATGCCACGATGTCTTTATTCAGGATATGCACACCATCAAATGTAATGTCCAATAAAGGGTTCACCCTGTCTTCTTTTGAATAAAATCCTTTGTAGAGAACATTGTTATAATGATATTGTTCCCGCTGGTCATTATCGGGGTTAAATTCAACAAACAGGATATTATTACCGGGATAATTCCGGGTGTCAATGGTATAGTTAACAGACATAGTATCACCGGCAATCAGGATCTTTCCCTTTGGAATGGTTATCGGTGTGGTGAAATTATTCCTGTCGGTAATACTCATTTTAATTTTCATCAGGCTGTCAAACTTTGTCTGGCTGATATTCTTAAATGCCAGCGAAAAATCTATCTTCTCACCTTGTTCCACACTGTCTTTCATTTTAAATAAAATGTTTGGAGCCACTGCGCCTTCCGGAACATAATCAGCATTCACCCTAAGGTAACGCAACTGGTAAGGGGTTGCATAAGTAGAATCGCTGTTAAGCATTTTTAATTTTATATTCGGATACAAGGCAGCATCGATGAATGCAAGGCTTGTATCTATGGCCGGTGCAACAGTTGCCAGTGAATCCATAACACCATTTGACCTGATTCCCCAAACCTCCACTTTTACTTTGTCTTTGAGGGGTGCCGGATCAACAGTGAAACCTCTCCAATGCAAGGCTGTCCATCTTGCGGCAGGGCCATAAGCCGGCGATTCAATGCTGCCGCTCGTTTTGGTTGAATTCATTGTAAAGGTCTGATCTATATATGAAGAATCCTTTGGACCAATAATCTGAGTGGCTGTATAGGAAGGCGTTCCTTTTCGGAAGAAATAAAGGAAGGGTTGATTCCTTGTAAAACTATCTATTTTGGTAAAGCCAATTGACCTTAATTTATGATATAGGCTGTTGCCTGAACCCAGTGCCAGGGTGTCGTCTTTCCATTGATTGATAAAACTTGTATTGTTATTCTTATTTCCAAGATTGGTGATTGCTACGAACATGCCATTGGGAATGATATCAATAAAATCCATGGCATTTTTCCGGTAAGTAGCCGAATTGTAAGGAAATTCAAAAAAGCGGCGGGTGGAATCCTGGATGGCACTGTTCTGGCATACCGGCCAACTGCCATACATACCTGCAGTTGGAGTTGTTCCTGAAAAAGCCACATTCCTGTTGTCCCATAACCTCAACGTAGTGCTGTCGAAAACATAGAACTGAATGGAATTGTATTTACAACCATACAATTCAAGCTGATCAAAATCGAGGTTGACATTTATTTTATCATAACTGAAGAAAGGATACAAACCTGTCCTGATGACCAGGTTCCTCGGAACCTGTTGAAAAGAGAATTTACGGTCGGTACCAAGATTGATATTTTTATAATTATCTTTTAAGTGCTGGTAATAATGAGATTGATTGAACCCTGTTGAGCTGTTTGCTAAGTATATAAATGAAAACCCATTCCAGATATAAGCAGCCGTACCAGATGGAACGATCGCTACTCTCCAGTAATAAACAGTGCTGTCTGTAAAATTGATATTGGTTGGTGTAAATTCAATGATGCCCCCGATGCCGTTTTTGGTATATTGTTTTTTGAAAGGAGAATTGAACAATTCAGTTGTATCTACTTCCATCATATATTGCCTTTCCCCGCTCAACGGATTGGCAGTATTGGCAACAAAAGTTATGTTCTGCTGGTTTACAATTGAAAAATTATACGGGAAAGAAGGACGTAGTTCATCTTCAAAAATGTAAAAATCTTTTGTAATGGTATTGTTTGTTTCAAAAGATTCATCTACCCGGTTTGTATAATCCAATGCAATGATCAGTTGGTTTAAACCTTTATCCGTAACCGGGATGATGGGAACTGTAAGATCCAGGGAATCCATATATCTTATGCCCTGGATCAACTGGTTGTATAAAACACGAATGGTATCATTCGGTAATTTTCTTTTTACAGAGACCCAGATAGAATCATTGGAAGCTTTGCCAATATTGGCCATTTTAATTTTTACATTAAAATTATTATCAGCTACAGAAATGATATTGGGGCTGATCTTGACCAGTTGGTCTTCTATTACATAATCCGGTTTTTCAAATGCGTTTATCTTGATTGCCGGATCGCCATGCAGGGTTACTTCCTCTAAATGTACCCTGGTATAATAATCAACATTGGGATTTGTACCACCCAGGTTTTGAATAACTTGTTTTATCTGGTTGCCAACTGTATTGCCATATAAAGTTCGGCAGAAAGCAGTATAAAAATTAGTGTTGTAAAAATTAAGAAATGGCGGAATACCAAAATGGGTATCTGCCAGGAAGCCGATGCTTCCCCGCTGATTTGCCAACACATATTTTTCAGAAAGGGAAAGATTACCGGTAAGCCTCAGTGCATCAAAAATATAAAAATTGCCGGCGCTGCAACCACTCACATTGAAGAATGGATATTTACCTGCATTGGTATATATCTGCGGGTCACTCAGGTTAAACTCAAAGGTACTGGCAGAAGAGTGTCCGAAATATCCGATGAAACCAATGCCATTGTCAAATAACTGTTCGATGCGCTGGCTGTTTGCCTGTTCCACCGAACCGGTTCCGGTTTTAGCGAATGTTTCCACATGGCCTCCGAATAAAGTATCATTTTCAATGATGTCCTTATATGTATTCATGTAATTCAGAAAATCACCACTTTCAGCCGCCGTTTTACCTCCGGCCACATGAATAACATCTTTCATCCAGGCTTTACTCGCTATGGTGGAGCCGGGTGTTTGTTGTGCCTGGTTGTGTTGAATAACTTTTTGAAGGTAATTATTTACTTCTGTACCATTGATCACACTTAGCCTTCCGATGGGTATAATTGGTAAAACGGATCCGGGTTCTGCAGCCAGTAACACATCCGATGCCGGCCAACCGAAAGTAGGAATAAAATTAAGTTTTGCAGACAAGGGGTCACTTTCATGCGCATTTTGTTCCATGTAATTCATTCCACGGCCGATCAAAAAAGCATATTTTGGTTTTAAGGTAAATTGCTGGTTTGCATAACGTATAAAATCACGTACTGAACCCGGATGGCCTTTAATGCCAAAACCGAACTGATCAGTTAGTTCATTGATATCATAAACCTTTGTATTAAAACTGCCTCCGGCTGTTGAATTTCGAAATTGCCTGTATTGGTCGATATAGTTGTTTCCGTTACCGTCGTTGTACAATGCAGGGTGGCTGATGATCAGGTAATCGCTCTGCTGTGCAGCACTGCTGATGTTTAAGAAATCACGCTGGGTCAATGTGCTGATGATGTTTACACTGGAGGTTTCCTGGTTTATCAGCATATATTTTCTTACCGCTGCTACAGAAGCCGGAAGTACGAATTTTACCTTACCGGGTGTTGAAGTGATATCAGCAATGTAACGCCTACCCGAAGTAATTTCATATAAAATGGGGGCAATGCTTCCGTAATTTACATTATCAATGACAAGAAAATTTCCTGTTGCAGAGGGTTCCAGTTCAAAATAAAAATTCCGTTGGTTATTAAAATTAAATGTAGCCGGATAGGTAATTCCTAGGCTGGCAACAACGATCCGGTCATTAACAATGGCTGAATTATTATGGATATAAATCGGTACATATGCCAGGGACTGCAACTTTGTCAACGGAAGGTTGTTTAAGTTGATCCTGACACCGCTGAAATATGGCATGGGGCTATCATACACTGTATCCTGAAATATCTTTACCATTACATTCCTTACATTATCAGCGTTGCCAAAAACATTTGCCCTGATCGATAAACTATTGGCAGGACCTGCGGCATAAACATTCAGGTTAAATATTTCCTGGGTAAAATCACAACAGGGAGCAACATCATATGAAGCCCATCCCTCACCATCATCATATGAAGCTGAATATACATATTCTCCAACCACCCTTGCGGTTCCCCTGTTTATTTGTTGTTTGTAATACAGATCCACCTTACGCATAAAATATGCATCCGGCGAAGCTGTTCCCGGAGATGGATTGGCTGCATCGGTATACCTTAAATTTCCACCACCCTGGGTTACCGTCAAAAAATAAGCAACGGTATCAGTTTCCAGGCTATACCGGTCGGCAAATTGGAAGTTTGGATCCTTGTAAAGTTGCTTGTCCGGTTTACCATCATTCATTTCGCCCCAGAATTCAATATAATCGTTGGTTCCCAAAGACACGCCGGTAACTGAAGTATACAACCTCACTTCCTGCCCGTTGCGCCACAACTGGAATTTATCTGCATTGACTGCACTCAATCCAACGGCTGCCAGTGTTGACTGGGGAATCCTGCAAAGTGTATCTTTTGCTATACGGAATTTATAATAGGTTTTATTATAGTCTATCCAGCTGTTGTTTAATTGTGCCTGAACAGATGAAACAAGCAGCAATAAAAAAGGTATCAGTATTTTTTTCATCATACAAAGCTGTTAATAATTTTCATCATTTCGTTTTCCAAAATTGATGCGTAAAGAAAATATATGTGTAAACAAAGGGTTCTCCTGGTTGGCAAGATTGGTAAATGCATAATCAAACATTACATTCTTGATTTTAAAACCTGCTCCTATACTTGGCTGGTAAATCCATACTTTTTTCTGATTCAGTGTATCACCGTCAGACAATGCTTTTTGGAAATTTGTTATACCACCCCTGATAAAGAAAATATCCTTTACCGAAGCTTCAAGCCCGATGTGCGGATCAACACTAATGGTATTATTGCTCACAACAGTATTTCGCTTGCCATCAAACGTTACATCAGCATTTATTTCTGCAAGCAATTTCACCGAGTTGCCGATGTGAAAATCATAGCCTCCCCCCAATGCAATCCTGGGGGCAGTGAGTTCGGTTGATTTAACAGGAATATCATTGTTGGTAAGGTATAAGACCTCTTTTTCTTTCTCAGTGAATTTAAATGTCCAGGCATTGAATGTAGTGGTAAGGTCTCTTGCCACGATCCCGGCATGCCATTTTTCGCCATGCATCTGTAATCCGGCATCCAGCCCAAAACCCCAGGCAGTTGCAAATTTGCCCACTTTCCTGTAAATGACTTTTGCATTGGCACCAAAACTGATGTTTTTTTCTTCGGACTCTTTCAGGTTTTGTGCAAATGAGAACAGGAATGCATAATCCGCAGATGAAAATGTCTGAACGTTGTTGTAGTTGATGCTGCCATCAGGTTCCACCAAAAAAAGTGTGTTGGGAATATCATCCACCGCAAAACGCAAAATTGAAAACCCCAGGGTTCTTTTATTTTCCTGTACCGGAATGGCTATGGAGGCATAATCGTATTTTGCTATGCCTGCAAAATATTCAGCGTGCATGATGCCTGCATTGGGATGGTCCTTTACACCTGTCAATCCTGCGGGGTTCCAATATCCTGCGGTTGCATCATTTGCTGATGCCACCTGTGCATTCCCCATTGCCAGCCCCCTGGCTCCGGCTCCGATATTAAGAAATTCGTTTGAGTATTTTCTGAATTGAGAAAAAACAATAGCAGGCATAAAAAATACAAGCAGTAAGGTCGTAATCAGGTTTTGCCTCATAGATATGTTGATTAATAAAAAACTAGGATCCCGGTAAATAATAAGCTGTTAACGTAATTTCAGCAGACAAATTGTGAAATACGCTGAATTAAAGTTACGTACTTTATAGATACATTATCTAAATAAAAGGCTGCTTTAGAGGGCAATTTCCTGCCAGTTATTTACCTGTTATTTTTAAATTATAACCGGACTTGATCTGTATACTTGCATCAGTTGTTGCAGAAATACTACGGCATTCAGCGTTGCTCATAATGACAGGGGCATTGGGTTTACCGCTTTTTATGATCACATCTGTATCTGCATCCGGCAAAACGCCACATGGCCAGTTTGCCGGATCTTCCCATGCATTGCTTACAAAACCTCCCCAAATGGCTGTAAATTTCAATAAAAATTCCTGGCTGATTGATGCACTGTTGTTTCCTGTAAAAACACACCTGTACTTGTATCCATATAAACTCCCGGGTGCATTCATGATCACCAAGGTTGGGGTATTTACCCCACTGTATAATGCGCCGTTGCTGATATCAGTAAACCCGGTTCCGGTATTGACCTGCCATTGCATTGTACTTGCTGAAGTTGGCACACTGAAAGCAATGTTTGAACCCGGGCATACAGGGTTTAATGCATACACATTTTTATATAAGATATTATTAAAATAAAATTGCTCCGGCTGGTCATTGTCGGGATTAACTTCAAGTTTTAACTGGTTATTTCCTGTAAAACCTGCCATAGGAATATTGTAAGTAATGATGGCTGTATCTCCAGGAATCAATGGTTTAATCCTTGCACCAAAGGCAAGGTTATCAAAAACAACCGGAATACCATCAGTTCCGGTTACCGTTAACCGTACTTTGATGCTGTCAAAATTCACGTGAGAAATGTTTTTGAAAGCAACTCTAAGCTGCAGCGTATCCGCAGTTGTAACTGTATCTGCACATTGAAAGTACAGGTTGGGTGAAATTGCACCTTCGGGATAATTATCAGATGTAAGCATCCAGAATTTCAATTGTTCCGGTGCCGCATTTTGCTCATCACTGTTGTGCATTTTAATTTGCAGTTTTGGATATACTGCTGCACTGATATATGAAAGTGATGTGTCTTTTGAATTATAAACCGAGCCCAGGTACATTTCATTTCCATTAACGTCTTTCCCAGTTATGTCGAAATATTGTTCGCTGTTTGCAGTTGCAGAATTGGCCAGTGTATCCCATTTAAAATCCTTCCAGTTTTTCACAGGTCCAAACCATGGAGAACTGATGGTTCCTTCAACGGCTTTACCCGAAAGTAAAAAAGTATCAACAATTTGTTCATTCACTAATAAACCAACATGTTGTCTTACCGGGAAATTGATCGTATCTCCTTTTTTGAATAAGAATAAGAACGGCAGGTTGCTGGTAAAACGATCTATCTGGTGCAGGCCAAGCTGGTGAAACTTATGCCACAAGGATTTACCGCTCCCTAATGTAGCTGTGTCTGCCTTCCATGATTCTGCAAAAGAAGTGTTATTGGTACGGCCGAGGTTTGAAACAGATACTATATATCCATCCGGGATACTGTCAATAAACTGTAAAGCATTTGCACGATAAGTACTGTTGCCAAAAGGATATTCAAAGAATGCCCTTGTAGTATTTGAACCATTTGCACAAACATTTGCACTGCCGAAACGCCCTGTGCCGCTGAATACATTGTAATTCTTCCATGGTTTTAATGTCAGTGGATTGTACACAATGAATTGCAAACTGTTGTAATTACATCCATACAGGTCCAACTGGTCGTTGTCAACATTCACATTGATCTGGTCCCAGCTATAATATGGGTATAAACCTGAACGTATCAATAATTTCCTGACCTTATTCTCAAAATTAAATTTACGCGTTGTACTGTCAATATTCATAGATTCAAAACCATCATCTGTATATTGATAATAATGTGACTGGTTGTAGCCATCATCAAAACTACCACTGATATATGTAAAGGAACTACCCAGCCACCTGGTATAAGCATTTACCGGGCCTACACCCAATCGCCAGTAATAAACCGTGCTGTCTGTTAATGAAATACCCGGAAGGAATTTTATAACACCACCAGAATCGGTAACGGTACGAATGATCTTAAATGCTGAATTAAAAAGACGTGTGGTATCCATTTCCAGCATGTATTGTTTTGGGCTACTGAAAGGATCAGCCGTGGATCCATAAATCTCCAGGCCCGGGCCGTCGTTCACTATGGAATAATCATAAGGGAACAAAGGCCTTATTTCATCAGCGATGACCGTGAAATTTTTTGTAATGCTGTTGTTCGTTTCAGATAGTTCCGATACTTCGTTTGCAGGATCAATGGTTACAATGATCTTATTCAATCCTTTGTCAACGAGTGGATTTATCATCAATGGCACCTGGATGGTATCTTCATAAAGCGTTGCTTTTATTCTGCGGGTGGCCAATACTTTTACAGAATTATCCGGCAGCTGATGCTGCACTATGATATCAATGGAATCACTGATCGCTTTACCAATGTTAAGCACTTTTACGGTGATCGTTACTTTCTGGTCGGCAACACTGATCACAGAAGGATCTGTTGTAACCAAAGAATCTTCAATTGTATAATCAGGTTTTGTAAACGGGTTTAATTTTATGGCCGGGTCGCCGTGAAAAGTTACTTCTTCGGAATGGATCCGCATCGCATAATCATTCACGTAATTAACTGAAAGATATTGCATGGTACTTTTCATGATCTGGCCGATGGATTGGCCATACATCCGTGATGCAAGATTCTTGTCAAATTCTTCCGTAAAGAAATTAAGTTGTTGCGGTAAACCAAAATGGGTATCGGCAATAAAACCAATGCTTCCTTTGTTATTTGCAAAAATATATTTTTCACTGAGGGTCCCTTTATTGATCGCCCTCAATGTATCAAACAAAAATAAATTCCCGGAATTGCAACCGTTCACAATGATCAAAGGGTACTTACCGGTGTTGTTGTAATTCTGAGGGTTGTCTAAATTAAATTCAAGCGTGTTTGGAGAAGAATGCCCGAAGTAAGTGATATAACTCATCCCTTCACTGAACAGGTCGTCAATTGTTTTTTTAGAACCGATCGCTGTATAAGATCCTGAATTTTTACTGAAAGAATAAACTTTGGCACCGAAAGAAGTATCAGACATTGTTGCAGCGTATCCACCCATAAAATAATTTATGAGGTTGGCCAAAGACTGGTCATCAATGGCGCCGGTGATGTGTGCAATGTTCTTCATCCAGCCTTTATTTGCATTGGTCTGAGGCCCGCTGTTCTGTATTAATTCAAACTGTTTTATTTTATTGAGGTAATCTCCCACTTCTACACCGCTGATCGCAGATAGACGCCCGATGCTTACCTGGGAATATGAACCGGTTCTTTCAGCCAGCAATAAATTATCAGAAGCAGGATAACCGAAAGTTGGAATGAGTGCCAGTTTATTTATATTGACATCGGATTCATACTTTTTAAAATCAGGATAAGCCAATCCCTTTCCTATTAAAAAGAAATATTGTGGTGTAGTGCTGAAATTTGCCAAAGCATAATACCCGAAATTCCTTACAGCAGCAGGATGGTGTTTTATTCCAAATGCAAACTGGTCTGTTAACTGGTTAATATCTGCAACGATGGCGTTGAAGTTTCCACCTGCAACACTGCTTCGGTAAGTCCGGTAATTTTCCACGTTGTCATTCCCTGCTCCGTCATTGAACAACAACGGGTGGCTTATGATCAAATAATTCCCCTGGTTGGCCGGCAATGAATAATTGACAAAATTACGTTGCGTGAAATTCTGAACATTTTTAATATTCACCAGCTCATTGTTCAATAAAATAAATGAACTGTTTGTTGCCAAAGCTGGAATCACAAAACGCACAACAGATCCATTCAGGTCTGCTTCCAGGCGCTGGTTATTGGTAAGGTCTAATAAAACAGGAGCAGTTGTTCCAAAATTGAAATTAGTGATCTCAAGGTATTTTGCCGGACCGGCAGGCATCTCAAAACCAAACTGCGATTTGCCCTCAAAATTATAGATATGAGGATATTTTAGTTGATACCCGGAAACAACGATCTTGTCATTTCCTGTTCCTGAATTAACAAATTCGACAATTGCCGTTCCTCCGCTGAAAACACTCAATGGAATATTGGTTATGTGAAATCTTTTGATGGAAAAACCCGATACCACGGTATCTGCTATAATATTACCATTTATTTTAACTTTAATTGAACGGATAGCCGATGTATTACCTGCAACTACGGCATCCAGGGTTGCGGTTGACCCAGTGTTATCAAGATATAAATTATTGAAATCTGTAAGTGAGCCCGGAGTGACGTCTCCACTTGTCCAACCCTCGCCTGTTTCATAAGAAGAAGAATAAAGCAATTGGCCATAATCAACCGAAAAACCCGGATTTAATTTTACTTTATAAGATTTTTGCAATGAATGTATAAATCCGGTTTCCGGCGCTAACACATTGCCTGCCACGTCATTGATAACACTTATAAGCCTTTTATTGATTCCGCTGTTAATTGTAAGAAAATATGTTGCTGTGTCAGTAACCAGGCTCAGTTGATCGCTCATCTGCAGGCTGTCGAACTTGTATAATTGCTTATCCGCCTTACCATCATTGATCTGGCCGTAAAATTCTAAATAATCTGAAGCGCCTAAAATGCCTGTTGCAACTGAAGTATAAATGGCTATTTCGTTCCCGTTTCGCCAAAGCTGAAATTGTTCTGCGGGAAATGCTCCCAAGCCAATGGAAGCCAAATCGGGCTGAGAAATGCGGTAAAGTCCGTTACTGCCAACTTTAAACTTGTAATAGGTATTGCCAAAATTGATCCATTCATTGTTGTAACCCTGGCTGAATACCGTAAATGTGGCCATTAATAAACTAACAGCAAGTAAATATTTTCTCATTCGTTGACTTTCAGGTTATATATCGTTTTTTACCAGCTATTTATTGTAAGCAAATTAAATATCTGATAGGGGTAACGCAAATTAAATGACTTGTAGCAGGTATGTCAAGTGTAAAGAGATAACAAATATAATTCTTTTATACCATTTTTTGAGCATTTTTTGAATAATTTTGACCAACATAAAATAGCATTAATGATCAATATCATAGAGGAATTGCGGTGGAGAGGCATGGTTCAGGATATTATGCCGGGTACAGAAGAACAACTATTGAAAGAGACAACTACAGTTTATATTGGTTTTGATCCTACGGCAGATAGCCTGCATATCGGGAGCCTGGTACCTATATTACTTTTATTACATTTGCAAAAAGCTGGTCATAAACCAATTGCACTTGTTGGCGGGGCTACTGGTATGGTTGGTGATCCAAGTGGAAAAAGTGAAGAAAGAAATCTGTTAAGTGAAGATATATTACAAAAAAATATAACGGCTATAAAGGCTCAATTACAGAAATACCTTGATTTTGAAACAGCCGGGCCAAACCAGGCAGAAATGGCAAATAATTATGACTGGTTCAAAGAGATCAATTTTCTTCAGTTCATACGAGATATTGGAAAGCATATTACTGTAAATTATATGATGGCCAAAGACAGTGTAAAAAACCGGTTGGAAGCTGAATCCGGAATGTCATTCACTGAATTCAGTTACCAACTGATACAGGGCTATGATTTTCTATGGCTTTATCAACACATGAATTGCAAGCTTCAGATGGGTGGAAGTGATCAGTGGGGCAATATTGTTACCGGAACTGAGCTGATACGAAAAAAAACAGGAGGCGAAGCTTTTGCATTTACCTGCCCGTTGATAAAAAAAGCCGATGGCGGTAAATTTGGAAAATCTGAGAAAGGAAATGTATGGCTGGATGCTTCCAAAACAACCCCCTACCAGTTTTACCAGTTTTGGTTAAATGCTGCCGATTCCGATGCAGGAAATTGGATAAAAATTTTTACATTTTTAAGCAAAGAAGAAATTGCCAACTTGGTTTCGGATCATGCCATTGATCCGTCAAAAAGGATATTACAAAAAAGACTGGCAGAAGAAGTGACCATTTTTATTCATGGAAAAGAGGAATTTGATAAAGCAATGGAAACAACACAAAAACTTTTTGCAAACATGAACGCCCCGGCAGAAAGCCTAAGTGAAGAAGACCTTGAATCCATTGAAGGCATCATTAAACAGGATTACCCGATCGAAAAGCTAAATGAAGGAACAGATATTTTAAACCTGTTAACGGAAACAACTATTTTTAAAAGCAAGGGCGAAGCTAAAAAAATGATACAGAATGGCGGAGTAAGTATCAACAGGATCAAGATAGAGAACCAGCAAGAGGTTATAACTGATTCAGACCTGCTTCATAAGAGATTTATTTTGATACAGGTGGGGAAGAAACATTATTATTTGATAAAAGTTATTTGAAAATTTGAAGATTTGGAGATTTGGAGATTTGAGGATTTGGAGATGTAAAATCTGTGCGAGCACAAAGAACTTAATTATCTCATGTTCGAATGTTCAAATAATAATATCACTCTACATTAACCTGTTTTTTTACAACAGAATTTTCATTTACTTCCATGATAAATAAGCGTTCATTAAGCAGGTAACCGTTCCCTTTTTCACAGAAATGTACTTTCAGATTTTCAATGCTGATGGGATTGCCATCGGGTATATCTGCAATATTGCTGTGTCGTATATCATGGCCATCGATGATCATAACAAGCCCGCTGCCAATTGCTTCCATTTTATTCCCCTCAGTGATCAACATGCCTGTATCTTCTCCAAGCCCCACTCCAATGCAGGAAGGATTTGAAGCTATTGCCTGGGCAAGCCTTCCAAAGCGCCCTCTTTTTTCAAAATGTGAATCAATGATCATATCATTGATAAAGGCAAGTCCGGTTGTAATTTTCACTTCCCCTTTCAAGTGTGCCCTGGTTGCATTGCCTTCATAGATCATTGTATTGCTCATTGCCATTGCACCGGCAGATGTTCCTGCAACTAAAAAATTACTTTCTTCCCGGTATCTTTTCAATAACAAACTTAAAAATTCCGTACCGCCAAAAATACTGGTCAGGCGCAACTGATTACCACCGGTGAACATCACCGCTTCACAACGGCGCAATCTTTCTATATAATCAGGATTGCTAACGTCAGCCCTGTTACGGATATTCATAACCCCAATATCAGTGCAACCGATCTTGCCAAAGGCATTCAGGTAGTTATCCCCTACTTCTATCGGTATCATACTGGCGGTAGTAATAACTTCAATCTTCGTGGTAGGGCCACCCGTTTCTTCTACAATGCGCCGGAGAATTCCAAGTTCGAAAAAATTGAGGTTGTTGCGGTGTATCTGTCCCGTTTCCAGGTCTGTTCCTTTGTCTTCAGCACCACCAATGGCAAGCAGTTTTCCTTTTGCAAATTGCATCTAACCGTTTTTGTGATTAACGCAAAATTAAGGGAAAACGTATTTGACTCAGTTTCAATAATTATACAGCAGTGTTAATTAAGCATTTTCCGCAGATCATCGCAGATTAAGTACGCGCAGATAACCACAGAAACCAGCGAAAAATCTGCGGGTATTCTGTTTGCGAAAATCTGCAGGTGAAAATTTAGCTGTGCCAAATCAGTTGGAGATACATTACTCCTGGGATTTTGTTTTTGTAAAACAAGATGATTATCCTAATTTACCAATTCCATTTTTTTACTTAAACATCAACCGGATTTATGAAGATCGTAGAAATTAAAGTGCTTAGGGGGCCAAATTACTGGAGCGTAAACCGCACCAAACTGATCCAGATGAAACTCGACCTGGAAGAAAAAGAGCAAATGCCCACAAATGCCATACCAGGTTTCAGGGAAAGATTGGAAGCCATGATGCCTACTTTGATCGAACACAGGTGCAGTGTAGGCACCCGTGGCGGATTTTTTGAAAGGGTTGATGAAGGAACCTGGATGGGCCATGTTATCGAACACATTGCACTGGAAATTCAAACGCTGGCAGGAATGGATACGGGTTTTGGCCGCACCAGGGGAACCGGTAAAGAAGGTGAATATTATGTGTGCTTCAGTTATATGGAAGAAGATGCCGGTGTTTATGCTGCAAAAGCAGCAGTGCGCATTACACATGCATTGATATTTGAAGAAGAATACTCCCTCGATGAAGATATCCAAAAATTAAGAGAGATACGGGAAGATACAAGGCTTGGACCTAGCACCGGATGTATTGTAGATGAAGCAGCCAAAAGAGGGATCCCCTATATCCGGCTGAACAAACAATCCCTGGTACAATTGGGTTATGGGGTTCACCAAAAAAGGATCAGGGCTACCATTGCCAGTACTACGGGAAATATTGCAGTGGATATTGCCTGTGATAAAGAAGAAACAAAAAATTTACTGGGTGCAGCAGAGATACCCGTACCCAAAGGTGATGTGGTAAGAACAGAAGAAGGTTTACTCAGTGCAATAAACCGTATTGGCTACCCGGTTGTAATAAAACCCATTAATGGTAATCATGGAAAAGGAAATACTACCAACATCATCAACTGGGAGCAGGCAACAAAAGCTTTCGAAGCAGCTAAACTATACGGTCGAATTGTGATCGTTGAAAAATACATCACCGGTTTTGATTTCAGGATACTTGTTATAGATTATAAATTTATTTGTGCAGCCTTGCGAACTCCGGCTTCTGTTGTAGGTGATGGAATACATAGTATTCAGTTTTTACTTGATGAGACCAACAAAGACCCACGTCGCGGTTATGGCCATGAAAAAGTGTTAACCCAGATCAGCATTGACCAGTTTACACAAAAAATGCTGGATGAAAAAGGATACTCACTGGAAAGTATACCCGCAAAAGGTGAACTCGTTTTACTTAAACCAACTGCCAATTTATCAACGGGTGGTACCAGCACCGATGTTACCAACGAAGTTCACCCTGCCAATGTGATCATGTGTGAACGAATAGCAAAGATCATCGGGCTTGATATCTGTGGTATTGATATCATGGCAACTGATCTCAGGACACCCGTTACCGAAAACGGGGGCTGTATATTAGAAGTAAATGCTGCCCCTGGTTTCAGGATGCACATTGATCCTTCTGTTGGTTTGCCCCGCAATGTGGCAGAGCCGGTGGTTGATATGTTGTTCCCGAAAGGAAGTGACGGTACAATTCCTATCATTGCCATTACCGGCACAAATGGCAAAACAACCACTACAAGGTTAACAGCTCATATTGCAAAAACGGCGGGTTATAAGGTTGGTTATACAACCAGTGACGGCGTTTACATTCAAAACCAGCTGATGATGAAAGGAGATTGCACAGGGCCGGTTTCTTCACAATTTGTATTAAAAGACCCCACTGTAGATTTTGCAGTGCTTGAATGTGCGAGGGGTGGCATTTTAAAGAACGGGCTTGCTTTTCAAAATTGTGATGTATCCATTGTAACCAATATCAGTGCAGATCACATTGGGCTTGGCGGAATTGATTCTATGGAACAAATGGCTAAGGTAAAAGCAGTTGTTCCCGAAACTACTTTCAAACATGGTTATGCGATATTAAACGCAGATGATGACCTTGTATTTGCTATGCATAGCGGATTGAAATGCAATATTGGCCTTTTCAGCATGGATGAAACCAATCCGCGTATTGTTAAACATTGCAAAAAAGGCGGCTACGCAACTGTTTTTGAAAACGGGTACATCACGATCATGAAAGGTACCTGGAAGATCCGGGTTATTAAAGTAGCAGAAGTACCCATTACTTATGGAGGCAAAGCTTTACACAATATCATGAATTGCTTACCGGCTGTTTTAAGTACTTATTTCTGGAGAAATATTAAAATCGATGATATCAAACTGGCGCTTCAGACATTTGTTCCGTCTGCTTCTCAAACACCAGGCAGGTTGAACTTGTTCCAGTTCAAACAATTTAAATTCCTGGTAGATTTTGCACACAACCCGGCAGGACTGGAATTATTATGCGATTTTGTAAGCAAGATGGATGGTGAGCCGAAAGTCGGCATAATCAGTGGCACCGGCGACCGGAGAGATGAAGACATCAAAGAACTGGGAAGGATATCGGGAAGATATTTTGAAGAGATCATCATCCGTTGTGATAAAAATTTACGTGGACGAACTGCCGAAGAAATTGTTGGCCTGCTCCTGGAAGGCATTGCAGAAACAAAACCAAAAGACATTCCTATTACAACCATATACAATGAAAAGGAAGCCATCATGCATGCTTACAACACTGCCAAACCCGGTTCATTGATCACGATCATGTGTGATGTGGTGGCAGAAGCACTGGACCTGATAAAGGCATTGAAGGAAAAGGAGGATTTGGAATAATGAACAAGGAACAAGGAATTTCGAATTAAGACTGGAAGGCTGTACTTCGTAATTCAGGATTCCCTGTTCCTTGTTCGATGTTATTTAATACGGGCTATATTTTCTAACTGTTTAAAATTTCATTTGGTACATTTTTTCACAACCCCTATTTTTGCACTCCCAAAGAAATTTGGGGTATATCATTGGGTTATGGTGTAAAGGCAGCACAACAGATTTTGATTCTGTTTGTCTAGGTTCGAATCCTAGTAACCCAACTGATCGATAAAAAAGACAATTCGTT
>JAYSWW010000474.1:0-2673 GCA_043717805.1 Ferruginibacter sp. | reverse complement strand
TTCAAATACCTTTCGGTAAAGAAAAAGAATTCCTGGCACCTATGCCTGTTGGTAATATTCCGGGAGTAGGAGAGCAAACTGAACTTGTTTTAAGATCTATGGGCATCAATACCATTCAACAGATCGGAGAAACGGATATCAGCGTTCTGGAAGAAAAATTTGGGAAATGGGGTACAGATCTATGGAATAAAAGCCAGGGCATTCACAATGGTATCGTTGCTCCCTATCATGAAGCAAAATCAATTTCATCTGAAAACACATTCGATGAAAATAAAACAGACATGCTGTTCTTAAAAAAAGAATTGGTCAGGCTTACAGAAAAAATTTGTTTTGAACTCAGGCAGGATGGTAAGGTAGCAGGATGTGTGGCTGTAAAGATCAGGTATCCTGATTTTGAAACAACTTCCAGGCAGACAACGATGCCGTATACAAATGCAGACGATGAAATAATACCAGTTGTGAAAGGGTTGTTCCAGAAATTATATAAAAAAGGGATACCCGTCAGGTTGCTGGGTGTTAAACTGAGTGAATTGACAAATGATGCAGTGCAAACAAATTTATTCAGTGATGCTGAACGAAAAAATGATCTTTACAAAGCGATCGATGAAGTGAAGAACCGTTTTGGAAAAAAATTTGTAAAAAGGGCTTCTTCAGGATAAAGCACAATGCAGTTTAATTCTTTTTCAATTGTTGCATGAGCGCCCTGAATTCTTTTGGCATTTCAGCAACCAGTTCAATTCGTTCACCATTCACTTCATCAAAGTCCAGTTTGTAAGAATGTAAAGCAAGCCTGCTTATCATTGGCCTCTCTTCATCATAGTGTTTGCTTAGTTTGAATTTTTTCTTGATGGCAGAAAGCAACACAGGTTTCCCGTCTCCATAAATTGTATCACAAGCCAACGGATGCCCGATGTGTTTGGCATGAACCCTGATCTGGTGGGTCCTCCCGGTGTGAAGCTGGAACGATACCAATGAAAAATGCTTATTTGCATCTAATACCTCATAAGTAGTATGCGAAGGTTTGCCGCTCCGGTGAACAGTCATGGTTCCTTTGTGTTGCAAATGTTCAGTTATTGGAGCCTCAATGCTGCCGGTTTTATTTCCCGGTGAACCAAGTACTATTCCGAGATAGAACTTTTCTACTTTTCTTTCTTCAAAAAGCCTGGAAAAATATTTGTGTGATGTTTCATTTTTTGCAAAGATCACCAGGCCACTTGTATCTTTATCAAGGCGGTGTACGGTAAAAATTGTTCCATATTTATCCTGTAAGATTTCTTTCAACGACTTTTCTGACTGTTCCCTGTCAGGAATTGTTAATAAACCGGCTGGCTTGTTTATTGCAACAAATTCATCATTTTCAAAAATGATCTGTAAATTATTTTTTGCCAACTTGCTGATTTTTGAATTTCTTCTTTTCTGAATGGGTCTTAAATTTTCTTGGCTGGGGAATTTTTATTTCCTTTTCACGGATTGGTTTTTTGGTTGCCGGAATGGGTTCTCCGATTGCAACAGCGATATCTGAATCAGTTAATTTTTTCCAATGCGTGATGTCGGGATTTAAAGCGTTGTTTTCCGTAACAACAGTTTTGCGGGTTGTTATTTTATTGGGGTTTTTCTTTGATTCGTTCATGTATTTAAGCAATCGGATCTCTTTGTCGCTCAGGAAACGCCATTTTCCGCGTTCTACATTTTTTTTGGTTAAACCTGCATACATAACCCTGTCGAGCCCTTTTACATCATACCCCAGGTGTTCAAAAATGCGGCGTACAATCCGGTTGCGGCCACTGTGTATCTCAATTCCGATTATTGACTTATCCTTTGAATCGGCATAAGCAAGGCCGTCAACCTGTATGGGGCCGTCTTCCAGTACGATGCCATTCATGATCTTTTCAAAATCAGCTTTGTTTAAAATTTTATCTAGCTTGGCCTCATAGATCTTTTTTATTTCATAACCCGGGTGTGATAATTTTTGAGTAAGGTCGCCATCATTGGTAAGCAACAAAACACCGGAAGTGTTTCTGTCTAATCTCCCAATCGGGTAAATTCTTTCATCTGTAGCTTTTTGTGTCAGCTGTAAAACTGTTTTTCTTCCCTGGGGATCATCTGTAGTTGTGATATAATCCTTGGGTTTGTTCAGCAATATATAAACGAGGTTTTTTGTGACGAATAATTTCTTATTGTTATAAACGATCTCGTCTGTAGGTTGTACTTTATAACCGGGTTCAGTTGCAATGATACCGTTTACTTTTACTTTCCCGGTGCTGATCAATTCAACCGCTTCCCTTCTTGAAGCTACACCGCAATGTGCTAAAAATTTATTCAAAGGCATAACTACATCAGTCGTTTTCTGTGCGGTAACCGCTGTGGATTTTGAAACAACAGCAGTTGGATTTTTTCCTGTAGTAACAACCGTTTCATTTTTTTTAGACGGATTTTTAGCAGCCATACGTGCCTGGTACTTCTCTTCTTTCAGTTTATCGAAATAGGCATTTTTTTGCTTCCTGTATTCTTTTTTTTCCTGGCGTATTTCTTCTTTTTTAACGCTGTTCTTTTTTGGGGCAATGAATTTTTTGAATGGAGACTGGCTCATTTTTTTGAAGATTTATGCTGTTTTGCAACAGTAATGAAGAACAAAGATAACTATTTTATGCTTAAGTGGTCTGGCGACTTAAG
>JAYSWW010000473.1:0-6835 GCA_043717805.1 Ferruginibacter sp. | reverse complement strand
GTACTCATTAAAGGGACAAAGATTTACAAAATGATTATTTTGTACGGTGTTTTTCAATATAATCAACCATGGTATTGATATCAACCAAAACCTTGCGGCCTTCTTTGGGGTCTTCGATCACAACTCCGTATTCACGGTTTAATAACACGATCAGTTCAATTGAGTCAATAGAATCCAATCCAAGTCCTTCGCCAAATAAAGGTTCATCATCTTTTATGTCATCGGGGTTTACCGATATCAGGTTGAGGAATTCAACTATTTGTTTTTTTAACTGTTGTTTTAATTGTGCTGTCTCCATGATTGTTTTTTCAGATCAGGTTTTTTCTTTTCAAACCGTATAATGCAATTAACTGAATTAATACAGTAATACCCAATAAAGGTAAAATATTTACCAAAATATCTTTCAGTTTTCCCGCTTCCAGGAATAAGCCATAATAGGCTTCCAGGCACCAGTGCAGGGGCGATAATTTAATTATTTGCTGGAATGATTCCGGCATGGCAAAACTTGGAACCAGTAAACCGCCAATGGCAGCCAGCATTACAACGGATACGGCGCCAATTCCATTTGCCTGTTCCTGTGTTTCTGCAAACACCCCAATACAAATGGCAAAACTAACAGCGCACCATCCGCAAATAAATGAAACAATGAATAATCCAAATAAATCTGATGGCAAATTCAACTTTGGCAATCCTAAAGAAGGGAATAGCCAAATGCCAATGGCGAAAATTGTTGCAGCCTGTAACAATGTTACCATGAGATAAGTGATCTGTTTCGAGACCAGCGCAAGCAGGTAATTTGTAGGCAGTGTTTTTAAACGTATAAAACTTCCACTGAGTTTTTCCCTCACCACACTGCTGCCCAAAGAAATTACCACAAAGAACATGGCAAATATCGTCCATGCCGGAATGTTATGTTGTGAAGCATTGGGAATCGTCTTACTGCCATCTCTTGATACCGGGATTTCATTGATGACAACCTGGTTGTTTATGATCTCGCCTTCCAGTGAATCGGGAAGTTGCTTTTCATTCAGTGAAAAATAAATACTTTTTAATACCTGTTTGCTTTGTACCATTTGCAGGGTACTCCGCAAGGCTGCCTGTATCGATTGCCTGAAAGATTCCTGCAAAACAGGATGATACAACAGGCTGATCGGTTGTAAATCATCAGAACCTGTTTTTATGCTGTCTGTCTGTAACCCGAAATTATTCAATGCCTTTGTTGCGGTTGCATTTGCTTTTGCTTCTATCCTGGCGGAAAAGCCGGCAGGTATGATGACAGCTATGAGTGCATCCTTTTCATGCATCCGGTTGGCAATTTGTTTTTCTGTTTCATCCGCAGTCAGTTTTTTCACATCAAACATGCCCACTTTTTCAATGGCGGTTACCAATTGCAAGCTGGATTCACCCTTGTCTTTATTGCATATGAGCAACGACACTTTATTTTTATTCACCAGTTCAAACGTGCTGTTTTGTGTAGCCGTGATCACAATTGCCAAAATGATTGGCATTGCGAACATCATCAGCAAACCAACCCTGTCACGGGTCAGTATCCGGATATCCTTTATTATTGTTGCCCAAAGTTTATACATGATTAAAAAGAAAAAGAAAATCGTTTAGACCGGGGTTTAAAACTTTCTTATTTCTCATTTTATTTTTCTTATTTATGAATCCCGGTATGCTTTACCTGTTAGATTGATGAACAATCCTTCCAGCCCTTCTTCTTTATGGTCTATTAACAATTGTTCCAATGTATCATGCACCAGTATCTTCCCGTCATCGATCAATGCGATCCTGTTACACAGGTCTTCTGCTTCGCTTAACTGGTGAGATGTGTATACGAGAGTGGTGCCCTGCTCATTCAATGATTTCAGGTAACCGATGATGGCTTGCCTGGTATGGATATCCACTCCAACCGTAGGCTCATCCAAAAATAAAATTTCTGGCGAATGAATTACGCCAATGGCAAGGTTGACCCTTCTTTTCATTCCGCCGGAAAATTTCTGAACAGGTTTATTGTGAACGTCTTTGAGTCCAAGCACTTCCAGGAGCTCTTCAGATTTATTTTTTATCTGCGTTTTATTCATGCCCGACCAGGCGCCAAAAAAATCAAGATTTTCTGCTGGTGTCAATTCCTGGTAAAAAGAAAAATCCTGTGGCACCAAACCGAAATATTTATTGATCTTTTTTCTGCTGGTTTTAACTTCTTCGCCGAGTAGTTTTATACTTCCTTCCCGGTAAGAAAGCAACCCGGTCATACAGTTCATGAGGGTTGTTTTTCCGGCGCCATTTGGGCCAAACAACCCAAAGCGTTCTCCGGTTGCAATATTGAGTGACAGATTGTTGAAGCAATCTGCAGCCTGTCCGGGGTATTTGAATCCGAGGTTTTTGATACTGACAGCTGCATTGCTCATGATTGCCATTTTATTTTTGACAATTCCCTGAATGCATTTTTTTCTATTTCGGCTATTTGTAACAGGTAGTCGCCCATCACATCAAAATCTGCCTGGCTGCTGATCCTGCCTTTGTAAATGCCCGCAGCCTGTACGGCAGCATTGCGCCACAGATCTCCTGATTGTGTAAAAGTTTTTGAAATTTCAAGTAAGTCATCATTGGCATGGAAAGCATGTGCCTGCTGTAAAAAGGCAGCATAGATATACCGAAATCCACCACCACCGGTTCCGATCTCTTCCTGCATTCGTACCAGTTGCGCTAGGTATAAGCCCGCTTTTTCCAATCCTAATTTATCCCGCCATTTTTTTATTTTTTTGCCGGTATCTGCAATGGCATTTACACCAACAACAGTTCCGGGAATGCGGATCATATGAAATACGTTTCTTTTGATACCGGTTCCGATCGCTTTTCGCATTACATCATCTGTAACAATCCTTGATTCTTTGGGATAATAGAGCTGGCCCCTTGGAGCAAATGGTCCTTTGGC
The DNA here is from genome assembly GCA_043717805.1 of Ferruginibacter sp. Taxonomy (GTDB): domain Bacteria; phylum Bacteroidota; class Bacteroidia; order Chitinophagales; family Chitinophagaceae; genus Ferruginibacter. The sequence continues at coordinate 3,897 of JAYSWW010000473.1, read as the reverse complement.
AAAACGTACCCTTTCCAATTCATACTCAGACAAAGATGTTACCGTTTCCATAACCGGATCGCTGATCAGGTACCTGTCGGCTTCCTTTCCAAATACGATCATGTTGTGTGCATTGAAATGAAACCTGTATTCTTTTGGAAAATAAGTAAGATAATAAACACCCACCTGGCAACCGACAGCCTGTCCTTTTTCAATGCATTCATCCAGGAATCTTTTACCACTTTCCCTGGAACTGAATTTTTTACGGAATACCGGTATGTCAAGTGCACTGCATGTTCTTTTGAAAATAAGGCCCGGCATTGTTCTGAATGCAATGGCAGGGCCATTGTTTATTTTTAGAAAAGGTAAAAGCACGTAAAACAATCCTGATCCGATGCCGAATGTCATTGGCTCGGTCATATTTTCAATTCCGATTGTTCTTAACAGGTTAGTAGTTACACCATTTTCACAATGAGCCGCCTGCAAATGTTTAAATTCATGCTTCATGCACATTCATTGTTTTTAATTCTTCCACACTTATATTAAATGCTTCGGCGTATTTTATCAATTTATGTTCGGGTAGTTTATTAAAAACAGCTGGCTTTAAATGTTGTTTGATCGTCCACTTCCAAAACCCTGTATAGGCAGAAACGATCCCTATATCCATCAACCTGAGTTCAATAAAAAATAATATAGGACTGGCTTCGTTGTTAAGTACTTTCCGGCGTGCCATTTCAATTCTCTGTTCAATATCTTTCCAGGCTACATCCAGTGCGGTGGTTTTTACTTCCCAGCCCGAACTTAGTTCTGTACTGTACTTACCCGAACTGTCAACGACATATACAACCTCTTTGGTTAATTTATTTAGGGCGCCATTGTCCTGGGGTATATCTTCTTTTTTCATGCAAATTAGTTTATAGTTTATAGTTCATAGTTTGTTCACTCACAACTCTAAACTATGAACTCATAAACTTTATTAACACACCGTCAACAACCCATACATATAAGAAAACCTTGCGCTTTCCGGAACAAGCAATAAAATTTTATCGCCAACTTTCAATTTTCCGCTGTGGAATAATTCATCCACCATTAAATAGATTGATGCAGCGCCAACATTCCCTACTTGTGGAAGATTTACAAACCACTTATCATAGGTGATGCCGGTTTCATTCACAATTAATTGCTGAAATATTTTATCCCTGAAAAATTCACTCGACATATGCGGCAGGAAATAATCTATCTCGCTGGATTTAACGCTGTGTTTATCCAGTGCTGCTTTTAATCCAACACCACCGTAAGGAACAATATTCTTGCTCAGTAATTTCACATCCTGTTTTATACTTAGTATTGATTCAGAAATCAATTCCTGTGGAGTATAATCGAGGTAACTTTTTAAACTGCCGTCTTTTTGTTTCTCACATCCCATATACATACAGGGCCCCAGTTCATTTGCATAAGAATATCCTTCCAGCCATTCAACACGCAACGAGATACCCGTTTCATTTTTTTTATCCGAAATAGCAAATGCTGCTGCGCCATCAGACAACATCCATCTTAAGAATTCTTTTTCAAAACCAATATAAGGATCATCAACCAATGCCTTTAATTTTTGTGCCTCATCTTCAAAGTTTGATGCCACCAATGACCTGGAAAATCTTTCTGAACCGGTTGCTACAGATAATTTTGAATCACCGGTTTTAGTGGCTAAATAAGCATATTTAAAAGCATGCATTCCTGCACAACATACTCCCGATGGAGATACAACCTCTGCAGTATTTATTTCCGGTATCCAGCCATGAACCATTACACCATGGGAAGGCATGATCTGATCCGGTGATGAAGTTCCGGTGCTCAGCAATTCGATTGTTTTTAATCTTTCAACATCGTTGTTGAATAATTTTTTTACTGCCAACGCAGTCATTTGTGCATTGGTATGGGTGGAATTCCCGTCTTTGGTAAGTGCATAAAACCTGTTCTTGATACCATTGTTCCTCAGTACTATTGCTTTTGACCTGGAAGGTGTATCATTGATATAACCCAGGTATTCTTCCATTTCATCATTTGATACCGGGTCATTTGGGAAAAAAGATGCAGTGTTATTAATATATACTTCTTTAAACGACATGTTTGTTTGATTGGTTTACTCCTGAAAAATATTGTTTTTGCTTTTTTATGCGCCCGGATAAAAATGGTTTAAAAAATACAGCATCAACTGTTAATATGATGGGGGCGGCTATAAACAATGCAATTATAAGATAATATTTGAAAGCGACAAGCCAGGCTGTCTTATTTTTTCTTTTCGCAATGATATTGGCCCATATTCCAAAAATCCTTTTTGCTTTTGACTCTATGAACATTAAATTATATTTGACCACAACAGCTTTTTGTTCAACCAGTTCATCCTGCATGCCATCGTAATTTCCATTTGAAAGATATTTATTGATCGTACTGCCGAAAATCTTGCAATTGTCTATGTCAGCATCAGAAACACCTGGTTTGGGGAAGACATTCAGGTAACGTTCTTTTTTTCCTTTGAACATCCAGTAAAAGATGGTAACAAAACTGATGAAATTCGCATGTTTGTCAACCAGGGCAATATTGCCTACCAGATTGGCACCACATGCACTGAGTGTTTTTTTAATTTGTTCCATTGCACTGATCCACATGTTGCGTGCTCCCGTAATCGTTATTACAGGCGTATTTTTTAAAACAGCTTTTACCGACGGTTCATTTAGGATGGAATTTGAAGGGATGCTGGCAGAAAGGAACCACGCCTGGTAGCCAAGGATGATCAGATCGTATGTATTTTCCTTTAATTGGATCGGTTTCAGCTTTGTTGGAACCGCCAATACACAATCCGGCATAACAGCAAAGAAACTTTTACCGGCCCATGGAAAAGGGTAGGCAATAACCGGCTCAGCCCGTATTGTTTCAACAGTATGGCCTGCCTGTAAAAGAGGGCTGATCAAACTTTTTGTTATTTCACCCAATTGCCCGGATTGAGAATAATAGATGACAAGGATTTTTTTACTCATGTGATCCGGAATTGTTACAAGGAAGTTTTTAAAACGGTTGATTTTTTGCTGTAATCATTGATCACTTGCTGAAGAAATACGGAAAGACTTTTAAAGTTATTGCGTATGAGCTTGGCATCTTCTTCCAGTTCATTTTTATATTTAACGATCCTGGGGGCATGTTCCTGGATGACAACACGAAGAAAACGGTATTCAATATTGTCAAGGTTTTTGGATATGGCTGATTCCAGTTTTGACCGGCCCGATTTAAACAGGCTCAATTTTTCTTTTGCATTTGCTACCAACCCTGCTTTTTTCATCAACAAAGCTCCTTCATAAGCATCTTTTTCAACCAATGACAATCCTTTAATGATATTCAACTGGGCATTTATTTCACTGATCTTAACGGAAGACAGGGCATTGTAAAAACCGGATTTATCAAAACCCTGTATCGCATTTACCCCGAAAACCATTAAACCCGTAAATAAAAATAACAGGAAAAAAATAACTTTAAATCTCATGGTATCATTCATTAATTGCCGGATAAATGAAAAATTGATGTTCATTTATCCCAATGCTTTATCAGCCTTAATTTGAAGGGGCAAAGATACTGTTTTATTTTTTTTATGTTCCCCCGAAGGTTTCAAAGATATAAGCTTTAACAGGTCATTTGATGATTTCATTAACCGGATTACATTTTCAGACTAAAACATCGCAATTCTGACTTCAATATTCATATTTCCAGAATGATTTTAATTTAACCTTATAAGCATGTACATTTGCATCCCCATAAAATAAGTATGTATTTTTTGGAATGGAGAGTTGTCCGAGTGGCTGAAGGAGCACGCCTGGAAAGTGTGTATACGGGAAACTGTATCGAGGGTTCGAATCCCTCACTCTCCGC
>JAYSWW010000472.1:0-2676 GCA_043717805.1 Ferruginibacter sp. | reverse complement strand
TTGATTTAAAAAGATAAAGCATTTTCAATTAACCAATCTTTTTAATAATCCCAATTGCCAGACAGGCAAGTAATATACACAGGATACATACTAAAAGTAACTTTAATCATTTTGGTTGTTCTTTCATTTTTTTGAAAAAAGTTAGTTACATATTCAATGATGCAATACAACATATTTATATCATCTTCATTTTTAATCCGTTTTCATCACTTTACTCTGGCAAACAAAATCCGTTCTGGGTAATTTCGTTTTACTGATGGCTTTAAAACCTCCTTCCACTTCTGTGAAATTCCGGTATCCACGTGATTGCAAAATTGATGCAGCGATCATACTCCGGTAACCACCTGCACAATGCATAAAAAAGTGTTCATTGGGATCAATATCTTTTATCCAGTCATTGATATTGGCCAACGGCCTGTTGTAAGCATCTTCAATGTGTTCAGCAGTATATTCAGTTTGCTTTCTGATATCCAAAATTTTATCTTTTCCGATCTCTACTTCAACGGCAAATTTTTCAGGCGTTATCCTGTCAATCACATCCGCTTCTTTACCCGCATCCAGCCAGGCCGGAAAACCGCCTTTTAAATGTCCCAATAAATTATCGAAGCCAACACGGCTTAAACGTGTAACTGTTTCTTCTTCTTTTCCTGCATCGGTAACCAGCAACAATGGTTGTTTCACATCAACTATCAGGGCTCCAACCCATGGCGCAAAATCTCCATCCAAACCAATACTGATAGATTGTGGTATAAATCCTTTATAAAATTCTGTATTGGTCCTTGTATCCAGGATCATAGCATCTGTATTTTCTGCAGCAGCCTCAAACTCGTCAGCAGTTAATGTCCGCATCCCGTTATTCAAAACAGTATCAAAACTTTCAATTCCTTTTTTATTCATAGCCACATTCAATCCAAAATATGCCGGCGGTGGAAGCAATCCTTCAGTAACAGCTTTTACAAAAGTTGCCTTATCCGGTTGGTTCAAAGCATAGTTCATTCTTTTTTGATTGCCCAATGAATCCACTGTTTCCTTCATCATGTTTTTTCCGCATGCACTACCGGCACCGTGTGCAGGATAAACGATCACATCATCTGCCAAAGGCATGATCTTGTTCATCAAACTATCGTAAAGTAAACCTGCCAATTCATCCTGAGTCATATGTGCTGCCTTCTGTGCAAGATCCGGGCGGCCCACATCTCCCAAAAACAGTGTATCGCCACTGAAGATGCAATGATCTTTGCCGGTTTCATCCTTTAACAGGTACGTTGTACTTTCCATGGTATGACCGGGTGTATGCAGCACTTTTATGGTTACAGCACCGATTTTGAATTCTTCGCCGTCTTTGGCGGAAATAAAAGTAAACTCGGGTTTTGCAGTCGGTCCATAAACAATTTCAGCGCCTGTTTTCTTAGCCAGGTCTAAATGTCCTGAAACAAAATCAGCATGAAAATGTGTTTCAAAAATGTATTTCAATTTCACCCCGTCTTTTTGCAACCTGTCTAAATAAGGTTGTGTTTCACGAAGCGGGTCAATGATGGCAGCTTCGCTATTGCTGGTGATGTAATATGCACCTTGTGCCAGGCAGCCGGTATAAATTTGTTCTATATTCATGTTCTTATCTTTAAATTTTATTAGTGTAAAGTTGCCATTTGATTTTTAATCGGTTGGTAACTTTTGTTGCATTTAAAATGTTGCCGTACATTTTATTAAGAATCAATAAAAGTATGAGTGTTCAATTAGCTCATCAGCTCATCATTGAATTAGCAAATCATTACAATGCTTTTTTAGCCAAATACCAATCAGTCATTTCCAGGTTACTGGCTTTGCGCTCTGCCAACCCTTCTAAGGTTTTGGGGGCAGGTACTATTACTTTATCGCCCGGCTTCCAATTCAGAGGCATGGCTACTTTATTTTCATCTGAAGTTTGCAGTGCAAGTAATGTGCGTTTTATTTCTTCCATATTCCTGCCAACATTAAGCGGGTAATACATAATGAGGCGTACATTGCTATGTGGATCAATGATGAAAACTGCTCTTACAGCGGCCGTTTCACTTTCACCGGGTTGCAACATTCCATAAAGTTTTGCTATACGCATATCAATATCTGCAATGATCGGGAAATCAAACAACACGCCGGTTTTTTCCTGCACGGCATTCACCCATGCAATATGAGCATGAATGCTGTCAATGCTTAATCCCAACAGTTTGGTGTTTTTTTCTGCAAAAAATGTTTTCTCTTTTGCAAAGCCCGTTAATTCTGTGGTACATACCGGCGTAAAATCTGCCGGGTGAGAAAATAAGATCACCCAACTTCCTTTGTTATAGTCGGAAAATTTAATGTGCCCGGTTGTGGTTAAAGCTTCAAAATCCGGTGCCATGTCGCCGATCCTTGGCATTGAATTGATTGTTATATTTTCCATTTTATATTTTATTTAAATTATATAAATATTTTAGTTTGAAGAGACGATCAATGGACCCCCAACGATGGAAATAAAATTTCTTTTACCATAATGTAAATAGCCATCAGCAATACAAACCAGCCAAAGGCTTTTTTAAGTTTTTCGCCTGCAATTTTTTTTGCCAAAATTCCTCCAATAAAAATCCCGGTAACAGCAATCGAAGAAATGATGATTAAAAATTTCCAGTCAATTTTTACATGCCCCAGGTCTCCTGTAAA
>JAYSWW010000471.1:0-6845 GCA_043717805.1 Ferruginibacter sp. | reverse complement strand
GAATATTCAATTTCATGCAACATTACGATCATATCTTTATCAGTGGGATGCAATGCCAGTTTTTGTTCCAATGCCAGTTGTAATACATCCGCCGCTGCACATTTGCCTTTATTGATCATGGTTTCCATATCATCCATACCCAGGTAAAACAGTTGTTTGAGTGTAAGATTGGCTTCATGCATTTTTGCTGCCACGGAACTGGCTGCAATATTTTTCACATCATCCATTTCAATGTGTTTAAGGCCACCCGCTTCATCAACAACTAAAAAATTTTCAACAGGTTCTTCTCCTTCCATTTCAGCTTCTTCTTCAGCCTCCATGATCTTCATCAGGTTTTCCAGCAATGATTTTGTTTCGGCAAATCGTTCGGATAGTTTTTCCTGCAACCAATCACCAAACCCGTTTTTGGCAAGATGTTCCTTGAAAAAATCATGCAGGGTTTTTCCGTCCGTTTCATATTCGGGTGTTTCATCCGTTAGCTTCAGATCGATCACATTTCTCCATCCATACATGAAATCGGGGTAGCGAAGGGTAGTGCGGACAAAGGTTTCGGCTTCCTGCAAACCATACAGGTCTATATAGGGTAAACTGTTGCGATTGGGATAATAACTTAAAACCGGTATTTCATCTTGTCCGGATTTTACTTTGCGTGCCGCATCAAACAGTTCTTCATACTTTTCAGTAATGATATTACCATCGAGTTTGTAAACAGCACCGGATTTACCTGCTAATACAATATTCCTTGGGTTCCAGGTGATTTTATAATGCCAGGGATTGTCGTCGCTTTCCGGGGCAACCAATCCGCCGCAATGGCTTTTAAAGGAATTGACAACAGCACCTGAATCTTTAATTTCATCTAATAACTGCATGGCACTCATGTGATCGATACCTGGATCGAGCCCCATTTCACAAAGAAATAAGATCCCTTTGTCAACAACAGCTTGCTGCAATGATCTTAATTCATCATCGGCATAAGAAGCCGTTAATAAATTCCTTCTAAATTCAATACAATCCCTTGCAATTAAAATGTGCAGGGCCGGAGGCATCATGGAGATCACTATATCTGATCCCTGGATCAGTTCCCTGCGTTTTTTTTCATCTTTGATATCCAGTTCTACCGGCTCTGATTTTGGATGATGATTTGTTTTTTCTTCAATAAGTTTTTTATTGGCATCAGCAATGATGATCTTCCAGTTATTCTCATTGGCTTCATTGAGCAAATAATCAATTAAAACAGAGGCTGATTTTCCCGCACCAAACAATACGATCTTTTTCAAGTTTTTTACTTTTCGGCAAGTTATAAGATTTCACGCAAAGCCGCTAAGAAATAGGACAAAAGCCGCAAATTTGTTGTTCTTTGCAGCTTTGTGTATCCTTTGCATCCTTGCATGAAATTACTTCTCCACATATTAACTTTTTTTGTGTAAAACATTCATAAAAAAGCGTGTTTTCTGTGTTCAAAAACCACTTAAAAAAGCTACCTTCGCCCCCTATAAAATTATATGGAAAATCTGGAAAATTTAGACGGAAGTAACCTCAATAACCGGGGTAAAATAATACCGGTAAATATTGAGGAACAAATGAAAACTTTTTACATCGATTACTCGATGAGTGTGATCGTTGGACGTGCATTGCCGGATGTAAGAGACGGTTTAAAACCGGTGCATCGGCGGGTATTATATGGCATGAATGAACTGGGAAATGCCAGCAATAAGCCTTATAAAAAATCAGCCCGTATTGTGGGAGAAGTAATGGGTAAGTACCATCCCCATGGTGATTCCTCCATTTATTTTACAATGGTCAGGATGGCACAGGAATGGTCGATGCGTTATAAAATGATCGACGGCCAGGGTAATTTCGGAAGCCAGGATGGAGATCCGCCGGCTGCCATGCGTTATACGGAGGTGAGACTTGAAAAATTCGCCGAAGCCATGATGGAGGACATTGACAAAGAAACTGTTGACTTTCAACTGAATTTTGACGATTCACTGAAAGAACCGACTGTTTTGCCAACCAGGGTTCCACAGTTGTTACTGAACGGAAGCAGTGGTATTGCAGTTGGAATGGCAACCAATATGATGCCGCACAACCTTTCAGAAGTGATCGACGGTTGTATTGCTTATATTGGTAACAATGAAATTACCATTGACGAACTGATAAAATTTGTAAAAGGCCCCGACTTTCCAACAGGCGGTATCATTTACGGGTTTGAAGGAGTGAAAGCCGCTCTGCATACAGGTAGGGGAAGGGTTGTAGTGCGTGGAAAAACCAATATTGAAACAGATAGCCGTGGTAAGGAAAAAATTGTCATAACAGAAATTCCTTACCTGGTAAACCGTGATGAACTTACACAAAAGATAGGAGACCTTATCAATGAAAAAGTAATTGAAGGCATCAGCGATGTAAACAATGAAAGTAATAACAAGGAAGGTACCCGTATCGTTGTTGAACTGAGGAAAGATACAGTGGCACAGGTTATCGTTAACCAGTTGTATAAATATTCCGACCTGCAGACTTCTTTCGGTATCAACAATGTGGCGCTTGTAAAAGGAAGGCCAAGGATATTGAATGTAAAGCAACTGATCGCTGAGTTCATTGATTTCAGGCATGACGTGGTCGTCAGGCGCACTCAATTTGAATTGCGTAAAGCAGAGGAGAGGGCGCATATACTGGAAGGTTATATCATTGCACTGGATAACCTGGATGCCGTTATTAAACTGATCCGCGAAAGCGCTACCCCAAATATTGCACAGGAAGGATTGATCAGCAATTTTGGCATGAGCGAGATTCAGGCCAAAGCTGTGCTTGAACTTCGCCTACAGCGTTTAACAGGCATGGAGATTGACAAGATCAGAGAAGAACACGCAGAGATCATGAAGTTGATCGCAAGGTTAAAAGAAATACTTGCTACTGAAAGCCTGCGTTTTGATATTATCAAAACAGAATTGCTCGAAATAAAAACAAAATTCGGTGATGCCCGTAAATCTGAAATTGTTTATGCCGATGATGAGATCGATATGCTTGACCTGATTGAAGAAGAAGATGTGGTTGTAACCATTTCGCATCTTGGGTATATTAAAAGAACTTCGGCTACAGAATACCGCCAGCAGCGCCGCGGGGGCCGGGGGGCAAAAGGAAGCAGTACCAGGGAAGAGGATTACATCGAACATTTATTTGTGGCATCCACACACCATACATTGCTGTTCTTTACTGAAAAAGGGAAATGTTTCTGGCTTAAAGTGTACCAGATTCCCGAAGGAGACCGCACCAGTAAAGGCAGGGCATTGCAGAATATGGTGCAGATACCGCCGGATGATAAAGTGAGGGCGATCATTGATGTGAAAAATTTTGACGACGAAGAATATGTAAACAATCACTACATCGTGTTGTGTACCAAAAAAGGGACTATCAAAAAAACAAACCTGAAAGATTTCAGCAGGCCAAGGCAAAATGGCATCAATGCGATCAATGTTATTGATGGAGACCAGTTGCTTGAAGCGAAAATGACAGACGGCAATTGCGAGATCATGATGGCCGTGAAGAGTGGCAGGGCGATCCGTTTCCCTGAAACAAAAGTAAGGCCAACCGGGCGTGGTGCCATCGGCGTTAGTGGTATTGAAGTTGATGATGAAAACGATGAGGTGGTTGGTATGATCTGTGTAAATAGGGAAGATAAATCGAAAACTGTTTTGGTAGTTAGTGAAAAAGGGTATGGCAAGCGGACTTTCCTGGATGACCCGGAATCTAATGAGGCAAATTACCGCATTACCAACCGCGGAGGGAAAGGAGTGAAAACGATCAATGTAACTTCTAAAACCGGCGGACTGGTAGGTTTACTGGCAGTTACTGAAAAAGAAGACCTGATGATCACCTGTGTTTCGGGCATAACAATTCGTATGGCAGTAAACCAGATCAGCGAGCAGGGCCGTGCAACGCAGGGTGTGAAACTGATAAAAGTTGATGATGGTGACGAAATTGCTGCCATTACACAGTTAGACGAAAAAGAGGAGGAACTGGAAGAAACTGTTGCGGGAGAAATTACAGAAGCTACTCAAAGTGATGTAACAATCAACAACGAAGAAACGGATGAAACGTCTTCTGCGGAAGAAAACAATGAACCGGAAGCATAATCAACCTCAATGTTGAGAAGATACTAATGAATTAAAAATGGCCGCTCTGATGAGTGGCCATTTTTAATTCAACATATTTAAAAATTAAATAGGGGTACTTAAATATTTATTACACGCATTCGTTCTGTTTGTAACGCCTAAATTCCTGTAAACATTTTTAAGGTGTTTTTTAACAGTGTTGATGGAAATGTTTTGATCATCTGCGATCTCTTTATACAATTTCCCATCACAAAGAGGTTCCAGTGTTTTTATTTCTGATTTGGTTAAAAATAGGTTGGCCATGATTGTAAATTTTAATTAACTCTAAAATAAGAGTACAAAAGGTACTTTTATAATTGGGACATAGGATATTTCGGATAAAACGGGCTTTTATTTCTTTTTGGAATTTCCCGGATTTAGCTTCATTTTTTTGCGGCTTTGTTGGAAATCCCTTCTGCCTGCATCATACATACAAGCTTTTCTTTTGAGGCAATAGATTTTATCAGTCTGACTTAAGAGATGATGTTAGCAACGGCTGTTTTGTTTAAGAATAGGCGTTTATTTTTTAAGTGTCATAATGTTTTCACATTCCTCATACTATCAATTGCATTTATGGTGCCAACTATCAGGAAAGTCAAAAACATCAATGATCTCATATGGGAATCCTTATTGTTAAATAAAATCTGTCGTAAAAATTCTTTCTTTTTGAATGCAGGTTGTTAATTAAATGATAAGTGCCGGGCTGTGGCATGGTTGATGCATTTATAGACAGGAACAACATCATTCCGAGTTTGCTAAATACGATTTCATTTCATTCCATTTTATCCGGATAACCAACATCGCTTCTTAATCCACACAAATAAAGGCTACAGATTTTCTGTAGCTTTTATTCTTTGTATGTAAGCAGGAGGTTTCTTCTAATCATTTCTGAAAACGGGGATAAGCGGGTACTTCCGGAAACCACACACGGGAATCGGGGAGAATATATAGGCAATGTTGTTTTTAGTCTGTTTAACATAAGATTATCTTATACTTAAAAGCAAATGCCTGTTTGCCGCCTTTGGGCAAACAAATAGAAAGAGACATTTGATTTTCGAGTATAAGACTTTGTTATGTTAAGCAGGTTGGCCGTGGGTGGGGTGATTTTTTAGCTTTGCGACAGCCGCTAAAAAAATCACGATGAATAGGTGTAGCGTTCTCGGCAGCAAGAAAATGGTTTTGAAAATGCGAAGCTGCGGAGCATTTTTCTGAAATGAAACAGCCTTGCGTAGCATGGGAAGTGGAGTGAAAGAAAAAGGGAATTAAAATAAAAACGAAGTTTTTATAAAAGTAAAATTGGGGAGCGAACCTATAAAATCAATCGAAGATTGATTGAAATAAAAAAAGGGTAGTGGCAACTACCCTTGAACTACTTTAGTAAATTCTTCTACAATCTTCCCTTTGTCTGGGTGGTTTTTATTGATAAATACACTTAGTATTCTGTCCTTTCCTTCGTCATCTAACCATTGATACTCAAAAGCCTCAAAATCTGGCAAAACGCCTTCCAATTCATCGTAAAAGGTTTCGTATAGTTCACCACAATCCTCATTTTCTACCCAATGGTGATAATAAACACAATATTCGCCATTAGACTCAATCTTTGATGATATTATTTTTAAAATAGTATCACAAGTCTCTTTTTCAAAAGATGATGGAAGACCCCCATCGCAAGACCGTTCAAACTCTATAGCAAACATGCTATCATGTGCGAGTAGGTAATCACTTTGCCATAACATGTATTCTCCTTTGAAAATATCGACAACAAAATTACACCCGTCATCGGTTGGAAAATAAAAAGCCCCATTTTCTAACGGGGCATATTTATATTTAATTCGGGTTTTATGACTACCCACCATTCATCTGTTTTAATTTAGTAATTGTTTCGGCCTTAGTACCTATAATAATAGAAAAGTACCTGGAAAAACGTTGTTTTTTCGCAGCCATTTCTGACTTGACACCAGCGACAAAAACTGGGTTTGTTTTGTTTATTTCTATCCTAGTCATGGTTTGACAGTTTTTAATGTAATTATATTTAAATGCGTTCACTTCGCATCTCATTAGTTATAAATATATATCTTAAACGGCTTTTCTCAGGATCTGTTGTAGATAGAACTTGATATTCTTATGTAATTCTTCTGAAGAGAACAAATGTTGCGTTGCTCAGGCTCAACTTCAGGGATTATCCTTCCCATGTAGGGACGTAGTAGTAATGCAAATATAGCACAATTCTTGAAAAAAAAAATAGTTTATCCCTGTATCTGGAGTTAAAATTGAATCTAAACAAACAATAAGAGTTAAAAATCTCTAATATATCCCCATTTATCTGCCATTTAGTAGTTTCAAACTTTTCGTATAAAAATTATATATGTACAAAATACTATAAAAATATGTACTATGATATGGTAGTACTTAAACCGATAGGTTTAAGAATTTATTGCAGGCATTTGTAAGGTTCGTAACGCCCAATTTCCGGTAAACATTTTTAAGGTGTTTTTTAACTGTGTTAATAGAGATGCTGTGGTCATCGGCGATTTCCTTGTAGAGTTTACCATCACAAAAGGGATTCATTGTTTTAATTTCAGATTTGGTTAACGATAGGTTGGACATGGTTTTTGATTTAGGTAAGCTGAATACATTGAGTACCCATTATGGTGCCATGTACTGTTAATTGACAAATGAGGTAAAAACGAAGTTTTT
>JAYSWW010000048.1:0-14778 GCA_043717805.1 Ferruginibacter sp. | reverse complement strand
GGGAAAACAGGAAAGCATATAATTTATTTGAAAACTTTTACCGCTTCGGCAGTTTTGTTTTTGGTGGTGGCGATGTGTTATTGCCAATGATGCTTGACCAATATGTTGCAAGACCCCTTTCTGCCAATGCTATCAAAAACCCAAATGCAATCCGGATTGAAAAAAATGAGTTACTTACCGGTTATGGAATAGTACGTGCTATACCAGGCCCTGTTTTTTCAGTAGGTTCTTTTGTTGGGGGAATGGCTCTGAAAGATAAAGGAAGAAAGACTCAGTTATTTGGATGTATAATTGGTACTGTTGCTATTTTTCTACCGAGTGCTTTGCTTGTATTGTTCTTTTTTCCTGTTTGGCAGTATTTAAAAAAATTTGTTGTAATGTTCAGGGCCCTGGAAGGAATCAATGCGGTTGTAGTAGGTTTTATGTGGGCCGCAACACTTTTTTTATTAAATAGTATTCATGTGTCTACAATGAATTTTTCTGCAATAATGAGCCTTGCTGTAATAGCCGGAACGTTTATTTTATTGCGCTATGCAAAAATACCGGCACCAGCCATCGTTGTTTGTTGTTTAATTTTGGGTTGGATTTTCTAAAGAAGAACCATAGTACATATTTCTTTCAATTTCATCTTTTACCACATCCGGCACAAGGTATCGTATTGACATCCCGTTTTTTATCATATAACGTATATGTGTAGACGAAATCTCAAGAAGTGGTGCATCGGCCATATTTATTACAGCGGAATGTGTTTCGTTGATTTTAAAGCCCGGTCTTTTATAAATAATGATGGGATAATTTTTAAGAATTACACCTGCATTTTTCCATTTACTGATATTTTGAAAACCGTCACTGCCGATTATGATTGAAAATTCATAAGCGGGATATTTTTCTTTCAGGTAAATTAATGTATCAACAGTATAAGATGGCCATGGAAGTTTGAATTCAATATTACTTGCTTTTAATTTTTTTTCACCCTCAATGGCAAGTTGCAATAAATGTAAACGGTGGTTTTCATTCAATAAAGAAACAGATTTTTTAAAAGGATTTTGAGGCGAAAGAACAAACCAAACCTCATCCAGGGAACTTGTCATAGCGATGTGGTTGGCAATGATCAAATGTCCATGGTGAATTGGATTAAAAGAGCCAAAAAACAATCCTATTTTCATATTATTCATATTTCTTCAACCAAAATGTGCCGGGCTTCATTTAGACGCAGACTTAACCTGTATCCTGCAACAATTATTGAAATGGGGTCTTTTAATGGTGCAATTTGATCAACTGTAATTTTTTCCCCTGGCACACAACCCATTTCCATTAATTTTAAAAAAATGTCGTCATTTTCAAATGATTCAATAATTACAGTTTGCCCAACTTTTATTTCAGATAATCGCTTTCCCATCCTTATGAACTTAAATTTAATTGTAAAGGTATCTTTAAGAGAACTTATATAATTTCGATTTAAGAAATTTAATAATTCATGAAGGTAAAGTTTCATTTTGAGCAACCGGTTTCTCTTAATAACAGAAAGCATTTAAAGGTATTTATTGAATCGATGTTCAGAACTGAAAAACAACCCGCAAAAGAGATTGCATTTATTTTTTGCTGCGACAACCGCCTTTTGAATATTAACCGTGAATTTCTGAAGCATGATTATTTTACAGACATAATTACATTTGACCTTACCAATGAAAAAACAGATCCCAAGGTTGGAGAGATATATATTAGTATTGATAGGGTAAAGGACAACGCAAAAACACACAAAGTTTTTATTGTCCACGAACTTCATAGAGTGGTTTTTCATGGAATTTTACATTTATGCGGCTACAGAGATAAAACCAAGACTGAGCAAAAGAGTATGAGATCAAAGGAAGAATTTTACCTAAATAAATATGGGATATTTGACAAGTAAGGCATTAACGCGTTTCACATGTAACAGTTTCACCATGAAACAATATAATTAAGTAATTTTGTACAAAATGGCTCTTGAACTATAAGAGTATTATTAGATAAAGATTATTTGTTCCACGGAACACAGTTTCATTGTGAAACATTATGATTATGGAGTCAAAAAGAAAAAAATGGACGGCAAGAGAAGAGGTTAATGACTCATTGCTAAAATTCCGGGAAAAAAGAAAATGGCAGGTTGCGTTCCGTAGGTATGTATTGGAAAGAAATATATCTCAAAACTACGCCCGGTATTTTGGACTTGATATTGAAAACTATAGAAAATGGGTAGAATTGCAATTCACAAATGAGCTGAATTGGGAAAACTTTGGAACCCATTGGCAATTCGACCACATAATACCGGTATCTAATTTTGATTTTTCAAATGAAGAAGATCTAAAGCTTTGTTGGAACTTCATAAATCTACGGGTAGAAAAAGCAGATGTGAACCATCCCGGAAACAACAGGATTGATATCCTGGGCGCTAAATCATATTTTGAAGAACTTTATAAAAAAACAAGCTACCATTTTTGCTTAAAGATGGTTGAAAAAATTAAAGCGATACAGCAATCTGGAATGGTTTCTGAAGCCGGACAGGTGGATTTTATCAATCAAAATAAAGAGCAATTTGAAAAAATGGCGACACTTTCAAGGGAGGAGTTTATAAGTTTAAATAAAGGCATAAGCCTGTCAGACATTTTACTTGAAAGGGAAATCCTTAGAAAATTCGGGTAATAGACGCTTTCTTTAATAATAAGCCCCCACTGTAGTACCTTTGCTGTTAATATGTTTCCTGAATATGATATAATTGTTGTTGGTGCAGGTCATGCCGGCTGTGAAGCTGCAGCCGCCGGCGCCAATATGGGTAGCAAAGTGTTGCTGGTTACCATGAATATGCAGACGATTGCCCAAATGAGCTGTAATCCGGCCATGGGTGGAATTGCAAAGGGCCAGATTGTAAAAGAAATAGACGCAATTGGAGGGTATAGTGGAATCGTAACGGACAAAAGTATGATCCAGTTTCGTATGCTAAACCGATCAAAAGGACCGGCTATGTGGAGCCCGAGAGCACAAAGTGACCGGATGCTGTTTGCTTCAACCTGGCGGGAAATGCTTGAAAACACACCCAATGTTGATTTTTACCAGGATATGGTTAAAGAACTTATTATTAAAGAGGGGAAGGCAATAGGGGTTATAACCGGGCTTGGACATCATATTCATAGTAAATCTGTTGTATTAACGAACGGAACTTTTCTTAACGGAGTTATTCATATTGGCGAAAAAAATTTTGGGGGCGGAAGGGTTGCTGAAAAAGCAGCCACAGGTATCACAGAACAACTGGTTTCATTGGGTTTTGAAAGTAGCCGCCTTAAAACAGGTACGCCACCGAGGGTTGACGGAAGAAGTCTTGACTACTCTAAAATGGAAGAACAAAAAGGGGACGAAGATATCGTTGGATTCAGCTATCTGGCAAAACCAACGCTGGAAGCATCGAGTCAAAGAAGCTGTTGGATAACTTATACAAACAAGGAAGTTCACGATATTTTAAAAGAAGGTTTTGAATCGAGCCCAATGTTTAAAGGAAGGATACAAGGAACGGGCCCAAGGTATTGTCCAAGTATAGAAGACAAGATAAACAGGTTTGCAGAGCGAGACAGGCACCAGCTATTTATTGAGCCGGAAGGTTGGAATACAATTGAGATATATGTGAACGGTTTTTCAACTTCTTTATCAGAAGATGCTCAAATTCAAGCACTTAAGAAGGTTCCGGGGTTTGAGAACTGTAAAATGTTCCGCCCGGGATATGCCATAGAATATGATTATTTTCCGCCAACCCAATTAAAATTCAGCCTTGAAACCAAGCGAATCAAAAATCTTTTTTTTGCAGGACAAATAAACGGTACAACAGGATATGAAGAGGCAGCATGCCAGGGATTGATGGCAGGGATCAATGCACACCAAAGCGTAATCGGGCAGGAACCCCTTGTCTTAAAAAGAAGCGAAGCGTATATTGGGGTACTGATTGACGATCTTATTAACAAAGGAACCGATGAGCCTTACCGGATGTTTACAAGCAGGGCAGAATTCAGAACCCTGCTCCGGCAGGACAATGCAGACATGCGGCTTACAGAAATAAGTTATAAACTAGGGCTGGCCAGCCAGGAAAGAATGGAAAACCTGAAACTGAAAAGAAAACAGGTTGAGGAAGTAAAGGGTATTTTACAGGCCTTAAGTTTTGCTCCCGAAGATGTTAACGGATATTTAATCAGCGTTTGTTCCACACCGTTATTAACAAAACAAAAAGCTTCCCAGGTTTTATTAAGGCCCGGAATTGATATTAAATCAATGATGCAAAATATTCCGGCGCTGAATGTACTGTTGGAAAAATACTGCCACAATGTTATAGAACAGGCAGAAATACAGTTGAAATATGATGTGTACATTGAAAAGGAAAAAGATCTCGTTGAGAAAATGAGCCAGCTTGAAAATTTATCCATTCCGGAAAATTTTAATTATGATAAACTTGTTTCTTTAAGCAATGAAGCCCGCCAGAAGTTTACAAAAATTCAACCGCGAACACTCGGACAGGCTTCCAGGATATCCGGTGTAAATCCAAGCGATGTGCAGATCTTAATGGTATACATGGGAAGGTAATGTTATCTAATTCTTGGTGGGTTTATTACACGAGGGGTATACAAAAAAACCAAAGAGGCACTTCAAAGTATAAGTCTTTTTTTAACAGGAAATAATTAAAAAAGAAACCGAATTATTATTGAAGCTGTTTTTTTTCCAGGGCAATCATCCATTTTAATTCTCCATAATTTATTGAAGGCAATTGATCCTTGATCTTTTGCATAGATTCATACCCGGAACGATTTAGCACATCTTTTATGATCGCCTGTTTACCCGGATCTATAAGTTCATTGATATCTAAAACACCTGTTTCAATAAAATGCGCCAAATGGCCTTCAATGGTGGAAACGGCCAGATTTCTTTCAGTTGCTATTTGTTGTAAAGGCTTCCCTGCTTTGAACAGATCGTAACTTAATTTTTTTGTATCTGGTTTATCTGCTTTTACTTTAATAGCTTTTACTTTTTTTACAGGCATATCACCCGTATTGCTTTGGAGGTTGTGCAGTTCACAATAATTCTGAATGATATTAATAAATTCATTGCCAAACTGGTTTAATTTAATTTTTCCAAAGCCACTTATTTTTCCCAGGTCATTTAATGTCTGTGGTAAAAATGTTGTCATCTGTTCCAATGACTGTGTTCTGCAAACCATGAAAACGGGTGTGTTCTTTTCTTTACAAATTTCATCTCTTTTATCTTTTAGGGCACTGTATAATTCAGGGTGTGGTAAATCTTTTGAAACATAGGACGACCTTCCCGAATAGGTGTTAACTGTAAATGGTTCTTTTTTATACTGTGTTTTCAGCTGCCTGTATTTTTGAAGCGAAAACCCCAGCCTGCATGCGTTTAACAGGTGAGTTTGAAAACAGATCGTATCAAAGAGTTTTTGCAATTTCAAATTGTAGTCTTTTGCAAGCTGCCTGTTATCTGAAACAGCCGGGGATTGCATCAGATGAATTTTCATTTTACACAGGTCATTGAAAAACCAATCCCCGGCTTTGATAAGCCGCTGCTTAAGCATTTCATTTTCCTCCGGTAATTTATTTTCAATAAAAAATTCGTCTAAGACAAGAGAGAATTTAGCACTGTGTTGCATATAGACACTTAACTGATGTTGGATCTTTGCCAACCATTCATTAACAGCATTTCCCAAAGATTGATTTTCTTTAACCCAGAACAACAGGTCGTTCAATAACTTTTCAGCGTCTGTAAAATCAAATAAACCAGAAATAATATCCTGCTGATATTGTTTAGTTGCTGCAAACAATAATATTTCCTGCGACTTGCTGTTTTGTTGTTTTGATGAAAAATTTACAATCCGCTCATCGCTGTGTAAACTATTGTAAGATATCCTGCTTCTTAAAACAATTCCCTCAAGGCTGGTACAGCGACTAAGCGCCACGTATACCTGTCCGGGTGCAAAAGCGCTGCCGGCATCTATGATTGCTTTTTCAAAAGTCAGCCCCTGGCTTTTATGTATGGTAATTGCCCATGCAAGCCGCAATGGATATTGTGTAAAAGAGCCGAGCTCCTGTTCTTCAATCTGTTGTGTTTTATTGTTGATAGAGTATTTTATGTTGCGCCATATTTCCTTTTTTACTTCAATCAACTGTTCTCCTGTGTCTGTTTTACAATTAACCCATATCTTATCATCTTCAACTTTTTGTACTACCCCTATTTTTCCATTATAATACCGCCTGATTTTTTCCAGGTCATTTTTGATGAACATTACCTGTGCGCCAGCCTTTAAGTTCAGGAGTTCATCTGCAGGAAAAGATTTTTCGTAAAACTCTCCTTCAATGATCGCTTTGAAAGAATAAGTCATTCCGGTAAGGCCAGCCAGCTCTTCAGTGTTTATGGCGTCTGCTTTGTTGTTGTGTGTAGTGAGGGTAATAAAATTTTCTTCCTTTTTTGCTTTAAAATCCGGAAGATACCTGCTGTGAAGCAAATTATAATCTTCTTCATCCAATTCGTTGTTTCGTACCTGGTTCAATAAATTAATAAAACGCTGATCACTCTGTCGATATACTTTTTTTAATTCAATAAAGACCGGGGGCTGTTCAATGATGGCAAGACTGCTAAAAAAGTATTGGTTTTCATAACACGAACTTAATAATTTCCACTCATCATCTTTTACAACAGGCGGCAACTGGTACATGTCCCCGATATACAATACCTGTACTCCGCCAAAAGGCACACTTTGCCTTCGCCTGACATGACGCAAAACCAGGTCTATTGCATCCAAAACATCACAGCGAACCATACTTATCTCATCAATTATAAGTAATTCCAATTGCTGCATTACTTCTTTTCTATCTGCACTTAACCGGAGTTTGCTTAAAAGGCTGTGTTTGTCAACCATATCCTCATTTCCGAAGTGTTGCTTATTTACAGATATAAAAGGAGCAAAAGGCAATTGAAAAAAAGAGTGTATCGTTGCCCCCCCGGCATTTATGGCAGCAACACCAGTAGGAGCCACAACGGCAATATTTTTACTGCTGCTTTCCTTTATATATTTTAAAAAGGTTGTTTTTCCTGTTCCGGCCTTGCCGGTTAAAAAAACAGGGTAATTGCTGTTGCTGATAAAACCTGCCGCAGTATTAAAAATAATATTTTCGTCACTAGGGTTGTGCATCAGGCAATGTATAAAAATAATAGAACACGAAAAATTAAAAAAAGAATATGTACCCTGTTACTTCACTGGGCAATTAAATAATTACCGTATTTCAAAACCACCAATCCCGGGTACATATTCTAATAGGGGTCTATGCAGAAGGCTTACTGCCAAGGAGCAACAGTTCATTAACCTGGATCTCTGTTATGTATTTTTTATTACCCTCTTTGTCGGTATAATTGCGGTTAATCAGTTTTCCTTCGATGGCAACTTCGGTACCTTTCAGAAGGTATTTTTCAGCAATTTCAGCAAGTTTTCCCCAGGCGATCAGGTTGTGCCACTGAGTTTCTTTTACTTTTTCGCCATTAGAGTTTCGGTATACCTCATTTGTTGCCACAGAAAATTTCACCAATTTCTTTCCTGTTTCGGTTGTGCGTACTTCTGGCGTATTTCCCAGGTTTCCGATCAACTGTACTTTGTTTTTTAATGCATACATAGACATAGTTGTAAGTTTTAATTGTTTTGAATGTTTTTATTTCAATCAGTCAGCGGGCCCATTCACCAACTGTACAAAGATGAGGTTGACGTAATGAGAGACTCGTATTTTAAGCATTTATAGTTGGATATAATCGTTTGTAAACGCTTGCGATTTTTATAGAATATTTGTATCTTGATTTCCAAAACAAATTCCACCCTATATGTCAACTGAGATTCTTTCGAGGTTATGCATTGCATGTAATAAACCCGTTAAAGGCAGGACCGACAAAAAATTTTGTGATGATTACTGCCGCAACAATTACAACAACCAATTAAAAGCCGACATCAATAATCTTGTAAGGAATATAAACAATGCGCTGGGCAAAAACAGGAGAATACTCGAGAGTTTGATAGGCGAAGGAGAAGAAATGGCTAAAACAACGAAAGAAAAATTAATAGAAAAAGGATTCCAGTTTAAATTCATAACTCATATTTATACCAACAAAAAAGGAAGCACCTATTTCTTTTGTTATGATCACGGATATCTCCCACTTGATAACGATTGGTATTTGATTGTTAAAAGCATGGAAGAGTAGCCTCGCAGCAATCATAAATTTTCGATCCGAAAATATACAGTGTGAGAGGATTCTGACAGGGATTAATTACAACAGCCCCTTTACGCTGTTTTGCTGTACGAAAAATTTTTTTGAATTAAGGTGTAAAGTCATTTTTAATAAAGGATCATGTTGAAAGTTTGAGAAACCCCTGTCTCCAAATATTTTTATTTTGATGCAATGTTTTTGTTTCTGAAAAATCATCATCATGTAATTCGATTCTCCTGGTAATATCATTTAAAGAGGTGAGGCGTTGTACGGTATAAGGAATCGTGTCTATTCCCGAAACAAATTTTAATATATAAGTATACATCCCGATTATATTGCCAGCAAGCATGGTTGTACCGAAAATATTCGTGGAGATCAGCAAAGAAGCTGCGATCACGATCATAACCATTATTTCAATGACCCCAAAATTCAACGCTTCTTTATCCGATATCTTTACCTGCCAGGTCCTTAGTTTATTATAATGCGTTCTGATAACCTCATTATTTCCTTCCGATATGATATTAACCTGTTTTTCCAGCTCGTCATTTTTTAATCGGGTTAATTGCTTCATTTTTTTGCCATAAAAATAACTGATAGCCATTACCGGGAGTAGCAATGCAAAACAAATTCCTACTACGGCGGCATCATAGAAATACAGCAACACCAATGAACCTATGATGCTATACAAAGCCTCAATTACGTATGCAAGGTCAAATTCTAAAAAATCAACAAACTCACGGGCAAGGGTAGAGTGGGCACTTAGTTTCGACACTTCCTCTTTCCCATACCGGCGGGATAAGAATTGAGTAACCAGGGATGTGTAAATGGCAGAATATGTTCTCGTGTCATACATATGACGGCACGTGCCAATGATGAGCCACGAAACATGTACCAGTGACAAAACAACCAGGCCATGATAACTACCTTTAATAAGATCATTTACTGCCACACCCAGAAAAAACGGGCGAAGCAACGAACCCAGCATCTCCAGTGAAAAAAGCGAATATGTAATCAACAACTGATACCGGTGCTTCTGCATTAATTTTTTAATAATTTCAAACCGAGACATAAAACAATATTTATATTGATAAAAGCAGCAACCTGTCTGCTCAAATAACAAACGTAAAAAATGGGAGTAAGTAATAGACTGTAAAAACCGTGGGCGGTTTAAGGATTGCTGAACATCTCTCTCTTTGTAACAGAGCTTTGAGGGGTACCCGTTATATAGCCCCTGCAGTTTTTACTGCCACAGGTACACATAAAAGGTTCCATATGTTCATCTAAAAACAAGGCGTAATTGAGGGTTAGTTCTTCGCCTTTTTTTATATTACGAAGGGCATATACATTCAGCCCTTTGTAAACAGTGTTGGCATCACAACTGTGATTTTGTGGTGCCCACCCGGCCGGATTTTCGTCCCACAGCAAAAATACTTCATTACTAATCGGGTAGGCATATTTTTTAAAATTTTCTAATTCCTTAACATTCCAGTTTTTTGTTATATATGATTTTGTGGCTATGCGTTGGGCTTTTTCTTCACCTTTAAAGACCAATTCGTTCTCTTTAATGTCTTCGGTTGCATAGATACCAAAACCCGCAATAGCATTTCCCTGCATCCTGTATTTTTTCTGTTTTCTTTTATGCCGGGAAATCCCTTCTTCAATGATCTTTTGTAAAAAAGCGGCCTGTCCCGTACCGTCTTTTTTCAATATATAATCTGCCGACCCTTCATACCCGTTGCTGTAAAAAACAGAACATGTAAAATTGATTTCTAAGAAAAACAACTCATTTTTATCATTCATCCTGAAATCCAACCGGGCATAACCTACACCTCCAAATCCTTTAAAAATATTTTTGGACGCCTCTTTAAGCCTGTCTGATAAATTTTTATCTTCAACAGAAACATTACATTCAGGATGCAATTCAGATGTTTTTAATGCATAGGTTTTAAAATATCTCCCTTTTGGAAAAATATATTCAACAGGTTTAAAAACAGTTACTTTTTTATCGTCATCTGCATTTGCCATAAGCATTGCTGTAAATTCCCTTCCTTCAATATATTCCTCAATCAACAATGGGCCATATTCCCCGATTATTTCGGCCGCCTTTTTATAAAGTTCAGATTCATTCTTAACAAGCGAATGTTCGTCAATACCCAGGCTGTCGCCTGCTTTTGCCGGCTTAACAAAAAGTGGATATTTCAAATGTATGCACGCTTTTGGAATATCATTGATGTCTTCAATCAATGCATAAGCGGGAGTTGAAACGCCTTCTGTATAAGCTACATACTTCATTAATTCTTTTGGCGGATCATATAAAACAGCCGTGGGCCCTGTAAAAGGAAGGTTTAATAATTCAAGAAAATAAATCACGTCTATTGAAGGAACCTCCCATTCCAGGTAGCCTTCGCAAAGGTTAACAAAAATGTCGTATTTATTTTTGCTGAGCTCTTTTAGTTGATTGTAAGTTGTGAGTTTGTTTAAGAAAACATGATCAACTTCGTGCCCGGGCAAAAGAGAAGTCAGGTTTCTTGGCGGATCATAATTTTTATAATCTACCGAAGTGGTTGAATAATCCGGTTGCAATACACAAACTTTCATAAAAATTTTCTAAAAAAAATTAAGCCCTGGCATTATTGCCGGTACGAACATAAGAATGTTTTTTAAGAGAAGAACGAACAAAGGCATCATTTAATATCTCAATAACAAGTTGCGAGAAACGTTTGCCAGAAATGCGTAAAATAGCTCCTATGGAGGTGTGGTTTTCATCTTCACTGATGCCACATTGGGCATTTACCTCAAGCACATATAGTTTTTTTGTAACAGCATCCATCCTGATATCTACCCTTGTGTAACCCATTCCCTTTGTTGCACAATAGGCATCCCAGCTTAATTTTTTTATGGGCTCAATAAGATCTGCCGGCGGTAACTGGTATTCATAAAAATTTTCCTCTCCGGGCATAGCGGTTTCTTCTTCATAAATTTCCCAAAGCCTGTCAAATGACAGGAACTTTTCTTTATCGGGAAGTGAAGGATGAAAAACCCTTTCCACCGGGGTGTATATAACCGCATTTTCTTCATCATTGTATGAACCACTGATAAAGGTTGTATACTCTGGCCCTGAGATATATTTTTCTGCAATAATACCATCAGCGGTTAAATTCCAGCCACGATAGCCCTCAAACATCTGTTTCAGTAATATCGAAAGATCATGGTTGTTTTCAACAACATTTTTGATTCCTACACCCATACTTCCTCCCGAAACAGCAGGCTTCACTATAACAGGGTTTCCTAATTTATTTAAAATAGATTCACAGTCTGCATGTACGTCTTGGATGGATTCCCATGCCGCATTTGCAACACCCGCATTGTCAAAAGCAGTTTTCATTGGAATTTTGGAAGTGGTGATATTGTAAAAATATTCATCCGCGCCCGTATATATGATGTCTTTTTCTTCAAGCAGTTTTAATACCGACACACCGGGAGTTCCATTGACCTCATCTCCGTCGCAAAGATTTAAAACAACCGGAATTACTTTGCCATTTTCTTTTTCAGCTTCGATTGTTTCAATTACCTGTTTGTAGGTTGTCATATTTACAGGCTGCCACAACCAGTTCACATTTAGCTCTGTAAAAACTTTTGAGTATTCTGCAATGCTTTGGGAAAAATCATAGTAATAACCTATGTTATCATCTTCGCTTTGAAGGCTGGGTGAAAGCACCCAAACTTTTATTTTATTTGAAGATGCCCCTTTAAAAAGTGAATAGCGTTTTTTCATTGGAATTGAAAACTATAATTTATGTTGCAACTGTTGCTTTATAAAATCTGTAAGCCGGTATTTTTTTAAAATTTCACCTGGTATATATTTTGCACCCCGGATGTTCTGAAGGCAATCCTTGCTTCCGCAATAACAAATAAAAGGCTGTGCCATGTCTATTTCTGTTGAGGGATAGAAAAAACTAAACTCTTCATTGGGCTCTATATCCCTTAATGCGATAACTTCCATCGCTGTTGTATCAAAAAAAACATTTGGGTTACAACTGTGGTTAATATACTGAAGAAAAACAGGCATCAGTGTAATATGTTCAGTAAGGCCACGCTGTACCGTTAGATAATTTGGCGTAGAATATATTTTCCCGGCAGAAAAATCACTTAAAACATCGCCCATTTTAAAAGGGATAAGGGCGTGTAAGGATTTTTGATTGGTTATCGAGTTTTGCAGAATTTCAGCGAAACCGTGCTTGCTGATTATTTCAATGGGGTTGTTGGTAATAGCAGTATTTATCATGCAGCTTTGATTGTATAAAAATTAAAAAGTTTAATAAAAATTCTTTCGACATAGAAAGATAGAAAGGTTAGCATATAAAGTGTATAAAACTTATACCAAAGTTTTCAACAATATAGAATTATTGTGGATAGACACATCATCAGGCTATTGATCACTGATATTTTTATGCCTTTATTTATTGGTTTTATAATTAACCGGCTATTAAAAGTTGAACGATGGCTTCAATATGGACCTGATAAGATGTATACTTTATGGGAATCATCATTCGGTTTAAAAGCAACATCACAATAATCGTATGAAAGGGATTTAAAAAAGTTTGGAAAAAAACTTGTCCGACTAAAATGAGAACAAAAAGTGGGGGGTGGATAAATTAAATTGAATGTTATGTTACAAAAAAGACCTGGTTTTATACATTAAAATCCATATACATTAAATGAAGAAGATACCAGGTGCTAAAAGATACATGGCAACTTTCTTTGTTGTTGTCAAAATACTATAGCAGGCCACTCATTCAGAGCGGGATCAATGCCTTTATTGTAAATATTAACCGGATTTGCTGCTGTTTCGTCAATAAAACAATGAGTTTCGGCTTTAACAATACTTTCCAAATACTAAATTTCACATCCCGAGCGTTTTTGAGTCTGATATAGTGATACAAAACCTATAGACATGACACAAAATTCTACTCAACAGGAAGTTTTACTGGTTACCGGCAGCGGATTCGCCAGTCGTCAGTATTATGAAAAAGACAACTTAGAAAATTCAAAGAACCTTTCCCAGGAAGAGAAATTAAAAGAAGCCTGCTGGAATGGAATGTTGAGAGACATGTTGCCAGAAATCTTTTTTATGACCTGGGATGCAAAACTATTCTTATGGCAAATGAGAGAGGCGCAACATTTTCTGGCACTTGAAATGGCCGAAGCACCTGTTGATATTGATTACCATGCTTCCATTGATCCTTATTGTTTTATGGTGATTCAGGGGTATAGTTAAACGTAATAATATTAAGATTAAATTTTTGATACAAATAATAAAGCGCAGGATTTCCTGCGCTTTATTTATTATTTAACCAATTGGTTCTTATCTCATCATTTGGCCATTGCCCGAGAAAACCAGAGAAACCTGGAAACGGCTTAAATTGTCAACAGGCGATCCATTCAACACCTGGTTCTCACTACTTTTCCAGGCCCTATCTTTAAAGCTGCCTGTATATCCCACCCTTAGCCCAATAGATCCCGGATGTTTGGGAGACTTATAAGCAAACCCAAGTCCAAGCCGGTAAGTTAAAAACGAATTTGTAAACTTTACACTTCGGATACTATTTTGAACTGAAGACGAAGTCAAAACATCATTAAAATTAACGGACGAATTGTCTTTATAAAAAACGGCCTGGTAACCTTCCGCACCAATACCCACCATTGGGAACAACATCAGCTTTTCTGAAGGAATAACATCGTACCCCAGGTCTAAACCTCCGCTTAGGAACCTTAGCGCACTGCTTTTTTTACCCCGGTCGCCACTTAAGCTGCTTCCTCCGGTAACACTCAGGCCAGAGATAAAATTTTTTCTAACATTCATGGAGCCCAATGTAAGTGTCCACATATGATTTTTTAATGCTTCATATTGAGGGAATGCTGCAATACGGTTGTTTAACCCATCAAAACTTTGAAAGCTAATGCCAATACCATTGGTCATCTGCATAGTGGTGCTGTCTTTGCCTTTCATTTTTTGTCCATAAGAACTAAGGCAAACACCGGAAAGGATGATTAAAAAGATCTTTTTCATAATTTTTTTTTAATACTGTTTAAATTATTCAAATTGATAAGGGTATAACACATTTGTGCTGTAAATGTTTAACCAGAAGCAGTGTTGTGCAAAAAAATTCAAAAATGTTAATCGGGACGACCCAGGGAAATTCAGTCAATTTACCGGTCAAAATAAAAAGCCGGCAAATGAATTGAATGAAATAATAAAGACCACATAAAGTGATCTTTTTTATTTGTGCTGTGGGTCCCGATAATAATCGGGACGACACAAGTCTTTTCAATCAAATTCCCGGTCAAATTATGAAACCTGGAAAAGCCTTGAATGAAATAAAAAAAAGACCACATAAAGCGATCTTTTTTATTTGTGGTGTGGCAAGGGCTGGTGTCTTCTTTCCAGACAGATATGGACATAATGGGACATTGGCTGGATTTGTATTATTTGGGGGAGGCGTTTGA